>CALVDU010000145.1 GCA_944326375.1 uncultured Bacteroidales bacterium
ATTAATTTCTTGAGTTGTAGTAGTTGAACGTGCAGATGATGCCTAAGGCCGGCAGGGACTGCTTCGCCGTGGAAATCTATCTTGACGGGAATGCCAGTCTGAAGCAGACGGAGGCAGTGAGCGATTCCCTTCAGAAGATTCTCCTGAAAGACAAGAGGATAAAGTCGGTTACGGCGTTTACCGGCACATCTTCTCCTCGTTTCCACGCCACGTATGCTCCGCAGCTTCCGGCCCAGAATTATGCCCAGTTCATCGTCAACACGACTTCCGTCGCTGCTACGGAAGAAGTGCTGAAAGATTATGAGGGCGAGTATGAGCATTATTTCCCGAGGGCCCTGATAAGGTTCAAGCAAATGGACTATCAGGCGGTCAATGCTCCTGTGGAGGTGATTGTCAAGGGTGAAAATCATGACAGCCTGATTGCCGTGGCCGACAGGATCAAGAGTTACATGTACACGATGAGCGATATTCTTAAATGGATACACAGCGACAATGACGACTATGTCTCCACTGTGTCGATAAATCTCGATCCGGACGAGGCCGCAAGGCTCGGAGTGAACAGGACAATGCTTTCCCTTTCCCTTGCAGGCTCATTCAACGGACAGACGATCGCAACATTGTGGGAAGGAGACAGAGGCATTCCTGTAAACCTTTACAGCGACGCCGTCGGCAGCGACATGGATTATGACGTGATTGCGAATTCCATTGTACCGACGATGATGCCCGGTGTTTCGGTGCCGTTGAGGCAGGTTGCCGGAATCAGTCCGGAGTGGTCTCCGGAGACGTATGCCAGGACTGCAGGGGAGGAATCCATAACCATAGGGGCGGACATGAAGTTCGGGGTGAGCCAGCCTGTCGCCATGAAAAAGATAAAGAAATATGTGAAAGAACGGATAGAGCCCGATCTCCCGGAAGGCGTGACCATATCCTACGGAGGCCTTTCGGCCATGAACAAGGATGTGGCGCCGGAAATCCTGATGAGTTTCATCTGTGCCGTGGCCGTCCTGTTCTTTTTCCTGCTTTTCCATTTCAAGAAATTGTCTCTTGCCGTGCTTACTCTTGTGCTGAGTTCCCTGTGCCTGTTCGGCGCATTCTTCGGAATGTGGCTGTTCCGGCTCGATTTCGGCATGACTTCGGTTTTGGGATTGATCAGCCTTGTCGGAATCATCGTGCGCAACGGCATCATAATGTTCGAATATGCCGAAGAATTGAGGTTTGAACACGGCTACGGGGTCAAGGAGGCGGCCGAGGAGGCTGGAAAACGCAGGATGAGGCCGATATTCCTGACTTCCTGCACGACAGCTCTCGGAGTGCTTCCGATGATTATCAGCGGCGATGCCCTGTGGATGCCTATGGGCGTGGTGATATGTTTCGGTACCATGTTGTCCATCTTCCTTATAGTGCTCATAATGCCGGTGTCCTATTGGCAGATTTTCAACAGGTCCAAATCAAAAACGATTGCAAATGAAAGTAAATGAATATATGATGATACTTCTGCTGTCCGTGGTTTCCGGGCCTCTCCTTTCCGGGCAGGAAAGGCCGGTCCTGGATCTTTCTCTCGAACAGTGCCGTGAACTTGCCATGACCAACAACCCTTACATGAAGAATGCGGATCTGGATGTCCTGGCGGCAAGGGCGCAGAAACAGGAGGCCGTGGCGGAGTATTTTCCGAAGGTGTCGGTGAACGCTTTTTCGTTCTATGCCTTTGACCCTCTTCTGGAAATAGGTGTGACCGATATTTTCGGCCATTCCGATTTTTCGCACAATCTTCAGAACATCATAAATTCCGTGGCTCCGCAACTCGGGATAAATCCGGTATATTCCACATTGGACTATGGGGTTTCCGCTACGGTTTCAGTCATGCAGCCTGTATTTGCCGGAGGCAGGATTGTGAACGGGAACAGGCTTGCTGCCCTGGGCGTTGAGGCGGCAGGACTGCAGAAGAACATCCGGGAGCGGACGACTTCGGAGGAGGTCGAGACGGGGTATTGGCAGGTCGTTTCTCTCGAGGAGAAATACAAGTCTCTTGATGATGTGCAGGAACTGCTTGACAATCTGTACCGGGACGCTTCCGCAGCGGTTGACGCAGGGGTAGTCACCGAGACGGACCTCCTGCAGATCCAGATGAAGAGGAACGAACTTAAATCCGGGAAAATCCAGTTGCGAAACGGAATCAGGCTGGCCAAGATGAACCTTTGCAATTCCATAGGCGTGGAATACAATCCATATCTGACGATAAGGAATGATTCCATCCCGTTCATTGATGACATCAGGATGACTGACAGCCTGTCTGTACTCATGCCGCCGGAAAAGTATTACCGTCCGGAGGACGAAGTGGCGGCGAACCAGGAGGAGACAAGGCTTCTTGACCTGTCCGTGGAGTCAAAGCGCATTGAAAAGAAAATGGCTCTCGGGGAAACCCTGCCGCAACTCGCCGTTGGGGCTTCATACGGCTACAATGATTTCATCGGCAGGGGAACCATGAACGGGGCTGTATATGCCGTGCTCCAGATCCCGATTTCGGACTGGGGCAAGACTTCGAGAAAGATGCAGCGTCTCGACAGCCAGATTCAGAAATCCGAAAACGAAAGGGAATATCTGCAGAATCAGATCGTGCTTCAGGTACACAAATTGTGGATGGATCTGACTGCCGCATGGGAAAAGTTGCAGGTGGCCGAAGAGACGGCTGCGACGGCGGAGGCTGTGGAGCGGCAGATGAGGGACCATTACATGGCCGGAATGGCCACTGTGTCGGAACTTCTGCAGGTGCAGACCCAGTTGACGGAGGCGCGGTATCAGGTCCTCGACAACAAGATTGCCTACAAGTCGGCTCTGCGGGCCTACTTGGACAGAACGGAGAACATTCAATAATTCAATATTTTCAACTATGGAAAAGGGTAAATTCTATTCGGGTCTTTTCATCATGATCGGACTGATTTTCCTCGGTCTGATGATTCCTAAGGCAGTGTCGAATTTCCGCTCATTCGACAGGATTGTTACTGTCAAGGGCTTGAGCGAGAGGGAGGTGAAGGCGGACAAGGTAATCTGGCCGCTTGCTTTCAATGTGGTCGGAAACGACATTTCTTCTGTCTATTCCGAAATTGACCGGAAGACGGGGAAGGTAATCGAATTCCTGAAATCAGGAGGCATACAGGATTCCGAAATCACGGTATCTGTGCCGACTGTCTCAGACAAGTATGCACAGGAATACGGCAACAATGACAGGACATTCCGTTATCTCAGCAAAAACGTGATTACGGTATGCACGGGAAATGTGGATGCGGTTCTCGCCCTGATGAACAAGCAGGTGGATCTGCTCAAGGACGGGCTTGTCCTCGGAAGCGGGAATTCCTGGGAAAATCCTGTGGAGTTCAAGTTCGAGGGACTGAACGACATAAAGCCGGAGATGATCGAGGATGCCACGAAGAATGCACGTGAGGCTGCGCAGAAGTTCGCAAAGGATTCGGGAAGCCGGCTCGGCAAAATAAAGACTGCCAACCAGGGAACGTTCAGCATAGAGAACAGGGACAGCAACACTCCTTATATAAAGAAGGTCCGCGTCGTCTCCTCCGTCACATATTATCTGAAGAATTAGTCCCGAGGATGAGGCTTCGTTTCAGGTCCCGCCCGTAGCGGTATTCGCCGAAATTGATGTTTGAAGTCAGGCGCAGTCCGTCGCTTCCGAAAAGCGAGGACGCCGCCTGACTTTCTATTTCGCGGATTCTGTCCATTGTTTCCTTCGGGACAATCAGATGGCAAGGGATGATGACCGCTATCGGGTTAAGGGCAACTGCGTGCGCCACTGCGCGCACTCCTGCCCGTGACCCGCAAGATTCTGCGAATTCGGAATAACTCATGAGCCTTGACGGAGGCTGGATTGTATCTGAATTTCCGATTGCATTGGCATTATCGTCAGCCATTTCTGCGGCTTTGCCGGCATCGGGATGCGTCAGGAAGAAAAGCCGCTTCCATACGGATTTCTGGAATTTGCTCCCGAACAGCAGCAGGTCTTCCCATCTGATTGAGGATGATATTTCGAGCAGGTCGGAAGTGGAGACTTTCGTGCAGTGCATGTCGGAAATGGCGTCGGCGGGAAGCCGGGCAATTTGCCCGGCGATTTCCGCAGTGATGCGGAAATCCGTCGCAGCACCTGCGACCTTCCCGCCGACTGTCGTCAGCACCCACTTCGTTCCCATGCCGAATTCATTTTTCGTATATGTCAGCCTTGAGGTATGGCTTGATTTCGTCGGCAGGAATCGTGATGTCGATTATGCCGAATGAATAAGGGGCGATTTCGTACTGGTTGAATGTGAAGGTAATGCCTTCTGTGCCGATTGAGAAATTCCCGTTAGGGGCTATCTTGTCCACATAGATTTCCACTTTACTGTCATCGCCGTGTCCGTCGTTGAGATGCTTTGCAAGCAGAGCGCTTATTTCATCATAGTTGGTTTCGGAGAGGATGTCTTCCTGCTCAATGAGTTCTCCGGTTTTCGTGTCGAAGTTAAGGTTCATTTCGCTGCTCATGCCGTGTGCACCGCCCGTGAATGCGTATGTGGATACCGTGTAGGTGCAGATATCGCCGAATGTGCTTGTGACTTTCCCGGTCTTCATGTTTTCCCAAGAAAGGCTTGCAAACGGGCCTTCGTCTCCGGACTTTGTAAGGTCTTCTATAAGTTTGGCGTTTGTTTCCCGGTATTCAGCCGCAAGGCCTTCGATCCACTGGTCTATCGCTTCTTCAGGGTCCGTCCCGGTAAATGAGTTTCCGAAAAGGGCTTCCATAATTACGTCCGTTACCGCTGCAGCCGTTTCCGGAGCGGACTTGGCCTGGTCCGGAAGATCCACGTCTATGGTTATATTGAGGCTTTCGCTCCGGCCCTCAGCCACTTCGAATGTCTTTTCCGTTGTGATTGTCCTGAATGTCAGTCCTTGTTTCCCGCAGGAGACGAGCATTGCGCCTGCACATGCCGCAGCGACAATGATAGTAGAAATCCTTTTCATGTTAATGTTAATCTTGTGTCAAAATATGGTTAACCCTGATTTTCACAAATTTAAGAAAAAATTTCATATAAATGCACTAAAAATGGCAGAATCAGAAAATGTTGATAAAATTGTTGATAATTAAAATTTTATGAGTATATTTGCAGCCCCGAATTATGGGGAAAATAAACATAAATTAAAGATTTACAATCATTTATGCCTACAATTCAACAATTGGTTCGCAAAGGGCGCGAGGTCATTGAAGTAAAAAGCAAGTCCCGCGCGTTGGATGCTTGTCCTCAGAGAAGGGGCGTATGCGTGCGTGTCTACACAACGACACCTAAGAAACCTAATTCAGCAATGCGTAAGGTTGCCCGTGTACGTCTTACCAACTCAAAAGAGGTCAATGCATACATTCCGGGAGAGGGCCACAACCTCCAGGAGCACTCGATCGTGCTCGTAAGGGGCGGTCGTGTGAAGGACCTTCCGGGTGTACGTTACCACATCCTTAGAGGAGCTTTGGATACTGCAGGCGTGGAGGGAAGGACCCAGTCCCGTTCGCTCTACGGCGCAAAGAGGCCAAAGAAATCTAAGAAGTAATCATTCATTAAATTTACACCTTTTTTAATTTTCAGAAAATGAGAAAATCGAAGCCTAAGAAGAGGATTCTACTTCCTGATCCCAAGTATCACGACGTGATGGTAACGCGTTTCGTGAACAACCTTATGCTGCAGGGAAAGAAGAGTATCGCGTATTCTATTTTTTACGATGCCATTGACATGGTAGGCGAGAAGATGAAAGATTCTGACAAGGCTCCTCTGGATATATGGAGGAAGGCGCTCGAGAATGTGACACCTCAGGTCGAGGTAAAGAGCCGCAGGATCGGCGGAGCCAACTTCCAGGTGCCTACGGAGGTTCGCCCGGAAAGGAAAATTTCGCTCTCGATGAAGAATATGATAGTCTTCGCCCGCAAGCGTTCCGGTCACTCCATGGCTGAAAAACTCTGCGCCGAAATCATAGCAGCGTACAACTGCGAGGGTGCAGCGTTCAAGAGAAAAGAAGACATGCACAGAATGGCAGAAGCCAACAAGGCATTTGCGCATTTCCGTTTCTAATCCCCAATTTTCAGACAGATGGCAAGAGATCTTAAATTTACCAGAAACATCGGCATCATGGCTCACATCGATGCCGGCAAGACAACAACTTCTGAACGTATCCTTTACTATACGGGCAAGACCCACAAGATCGGAGAAGTTCATGAAGGTGCTGCTACGATGGACTGGATGGTGCAGGAACAGGAGCGAGGCATTACCATCACTTCTGCAGCAACCACCGCTTTCTGGCATTACAAGGGGGATACCTATCAGATTAACCTGATCGACACTCCGGGTCACGTGGACTTCACCGTAGAGGTGGAGCGTTCACTCCGCGTGCTCGACGGTACGGTCGCCACCTTCTGTGCGGTGGGACGCGTACAGCCGCAGTCGGAGACTGTATGGCGTCAGGCTGACAAGTACGGAGTTCCAAAAATCGCTTATGTGAACAAAATGGACCGCGTGGGAGCGGACTTCCTCGCCGTTGTCGAGGAAATCAAGGAGAAACTTGGAGCGACAGCAGTTCCAATCTGCCTCCCTATCGGTTCTGAAGACAAATTCCAGGGCATCGTTGACCTCATCGCCAACAAGGCCATCATCTACGACGGTTCCGAAAATCTCGTGAACTATAAGGTGGAAGAGGTGCCTGAGGCCATGAAGGCTGATGTGGCAATGTGGAGAGAGAAACTTGTAGAGGCTGCCGCAGAGTATGACGAGACCCTTATGGAGAAATTCTTTGAAGATCCGGACTCAATTTCCGAGGATGAAATCATCGCTGCTTTGAGAAAGGCTACCATCGACATGTCGATTGTGCCGGCATGCTGCGGCTCTTCGTTCAAGAACAAGGGTGTGCAGTTCCTTCTCGATGCAGTAATGCGTTATCTTCCGTCTCCGCTTGACAAGGGCGCCGTTACAGGCACTAACCCTAAGAC
>CALVDU010000146.1 GCA_944326375.1 uncultured Bacteroidales bacterium
CCGTCCACTATATAAAGAGGTGAACTGTCCTGCGTGATTGAGCCGCCTCCCCTGACGCGGATTTTGATTTCCGCATCCGGGTCGCCCTCGGTAGTGGTAACCTGCACACCGGCCATCCTTCCTGAAAGGGCTTCCGTAACCGTAGTGACAGGCATGGCCGTAAGAGTCTTGGAGTCGACGGATGAAACGGAGCCCATCAGGTCTTTCCTCTTGATGGTGGAATATCCGATGACAACCGTCTCTTCCAGAAAGTTCGTGTCCTCTTCAAGGACGACATCTATCACGTCGGAGTTCCCTATCGTCACATGCTGAGTCTTGAGCCCTATCATGGAATAGACGAGGACCTTGCCTTTAGGATCCGGAACGTCGATGACATAACGTCCGTCGGCATCAGTGGAAACTCCTGTAGTGGTGCCGTCTATGAGCACGGTAACTGCCACGAGCGGCTGTCCTCCCGTGTCTTTGACAACACCCCTGATCTCGTCGGCATAAGTCGCCACTGTAGCGAATATGCCGAGAGTCAGCAGAGAAATCTTGTAGGTCAGATTCTTCATAAAATGACTTGTTTGGTTATAGTTTTGTTTCTTGTTCAGTGTCCAGTATGGGGTTTGTTCTGCGAATTTATCCTATTCCGGTGATTCGGGGCATGAAAAATCGTCGCAATGCTTGTATTTTTCGTCAAATGGCCGTGAGCGGTCACGGGAGGGCGGTATAAGTGCCGCTTGCGTTGCCGGAGGCGACGATTTTCCTGACGAGCCAGTGGAGATACATTTCTATATTGGTGTATCTGCCGTGGATGTCGAGTGTCTTCAAGGAAGCATCGGAAGCGTCCCCCGGATCAAGTCCGAATTCAGTTTCGAACAAATCGGGCATGCCGTCGCCGTCGGAATCCTCATTGGCGGCAATTTCGTCGTCGGTAGCCGAATAGTCGTCCCAGCCGCCGACATCTTCCTGCGAATCAATCAGACCGCCGGTGCTCCCCTTGCTGCCATTATAATCATAAGTGCCGTTTATGGCATTCCGCGTGATGCGCTCATCAGTGGCATCCCTGTCGAATGAGGCTCCCGCATGTCCGGTAACGGCAGTGAAGGCATCCTCAGCCGAATGGGTGGTGGTCCAGCAGGTCTTGGAGTCGTCAGCCTTGACAGGGAGAGGGGATGAAATTTCTTTGCCGTCAGGATCAGGCTTTCCGGCAGACGAAGACTGGCTGTGATAGTATATTCCGGCATAATTGTCGGAATTTATGTTGTCCACACCATTGCCGGCATGAAAATTTCCCGACATGTAGAGTTCGGGATAAGACTCGGCATAGACAATCCCATCCTTTTTATAGTACCAGTATGCATCAACGAAATATTTGCGGTCCTTCGAAGCAGGCCCCGGCTTGTAATAATTGCCGACAATATTGAAATGACCGTCTTCGCCGCCGTATGTGGAATTGTCGCCCCAGTTGTAGATCACGTTGTTGCGGTAATCGACATTTCCCCTGTGGGTTGCACGGTAATCTTCATCGCCATTGACGTAAATCTGCGGGTGGTCGATGCGGGCGTTGCGGCTGTTGTTGTGTGCGAGAAGATTGTGATGGAAAGAGGCATTCTTGCCGCCCCAAAGTCCGCCATATCCGTGGGTTTCCTTGGAATGCAGAGAATTGTTCAGGGCCTCTGCGACTATGCACCACTGCATCGTGAAATTCCTGTTGGCGTAGAACGAGGCCACTTCGTCGATGGACCATGACATAGAACAATGGTCAAGGATAATGTTCTCATGGTATCTGCCCCATATCGCGTCAGAACCGTCTCCGAGTCCAGCCCCCTTGTCTCCCATGCGGAAACGCATGAAACGGATGATCACGTTGTCCGCATCCACGCGCACGGTATTCCCCGACAGGCAGATGCCGTCGCCGGGCGCAGTCTGACCCGCAATGGTGACATCGCCGTTGCGGATACGGAGTTCGGATGCCAGTTCAATTCTTCCGGCCACGTCGAAGACGATGATTCTCGGTCCGGACTCGTTGATTGCAGCACGCAATGTGCCGGCAGCGTAACTGTCCTCGAGAGTTGTGACATGAATCACCTTGCCTCCCCTGCCGCCGGTCACATACATTCCGCCGCCTTCCGCTCCCGGAAATGCGAGTGCGCCGAGTTCGGTCTCATAGTCCGGAATTTCGAATTCCGCATATCGTGAGGTCTCTTCCTCCGTCGGCGGGGTCACTCCCGGCTGTTCCGGTCCCGTAGTTCCGCCGGTTTCGTTTTCCGGCTTTTCCTGACATGAGAAAAGGAGTGCCAGCGAAAAGACGGATATTGCCGTAAAAAATTTTGTCTTCATATAATTGTGTTTCATTGTATTCCTATCTGCCGTACATTACTGCAGAACATCATTTTCAGAATCTATTATGCCGGGGATTCCCGTGACTGAACCGCTGCAGAATGTCTTTCCGGTCTTGATTTCCCTGACAATGCGCCTGTCGGCGGCATCCCGGACATGAGATGCTCCGGCTTCCTTGAGAATCTTGCGCAATTCCTGCTTCATCGGCTTCGCTTCCGCCGGAAAACTGAACCGGAAAGGCTTTTCGGCCGATATTCCGGCATATTCGGCTTCCTGCTCAGCAATATCCTCATAATCAGGAAGTTTACCGAGATAATTTCCTTTCTTTACTGCAGAAATGTCATATTCGTTGTCCATGATGAAAAATTCTCCGGGGGTCATCGACGTGCTTTCAGAGGTATAGACCTGCAGCCATTCCCCGTCGAGGTTCTTTGTGCCCGGCCCCGCCTTGAAAAGGTTGCCGCAGACGTTGAACCAGCCTTCTTCTCCGCCGTAAATCGCCTTCATGCCCCAGTTGTAGACCACATTGTTGACAAATTCCACGGTGCCGCGGTTAAAGAGAAGGTCTGTGCCCTCATACACTCCGGGATGGTCGAAACGCGGGTTGCGGCTGTTGTTGCATGCAAGTATGTTGTGGTGGAAAGAAACGTTGCGTCCGCCCCATATCCCGCCATAGCCGTGCTCGCCCTTGCGGTGGATTGATGAATTGAGGGCTTCGGCTATGATGCACCATTGGATTGTGGCGTTGCGGTTGGCGTAGAACGAAGCATTTTCGTCTGTCGCCCAACTTATTGAGCAATGGTCGATTATGATGTTGGTATTGTGCCTTGCGCCGAGGGCGTCGTTCTCGTCTTTTGCAGCAGAGCCCATACGGAAACGCAAATACCTGATTATAACCTGGTCCGTACCGATATAGACGCCATGGTCACGGATTGTGATACCCTCTCCAGGGGCTGTCTGACCGAGGATTGTGATGTAAGGGTCTTCGATTTTCAGGGTGGATTTCAGATGAATGTCGCCGCTGACGGCAAATTTCACGATTCTCGGACCTTCTGCCCTTACGGCATGGCGGAGAGTGCCCTCCTCATCGGAATCTTCCAATGAAGTGACTATGTATTCCTTGCCGCCACGGCCGCCGACGGTATATTTTCCTCCGCCTTCCGCTCCTTCAAACGCCGGGATTCGCCGAGGGGCTTCAAAACAAGGCTTTCCGTCCTTGACATAATGACCGTCAAAAACATAGTCGATGTTGTTCGCAGCCTCATATTCAAGTGATGCCCAGATGAACGGGCCCACACCCTTGCAGTCATTGTCGATCACCGGTTCGCTCAAATAGTAATCATACGTGCCGCTGCGGTTTTCCTTGCCTCCGAGTCCGGCAACGGAGCAGCATGAGGTCAGGGAAATCGTGCCGTCAGGGTTTTCCTTTATGAATGTGGCCACAAATCTGCCGTAGAGGTCAAGGGCATAGTCTTTCCATTCCCCGTCAAGATACCCCATTCTCACGCCTTTAAGGGCTGCATAAAGGAACATGGACGAGGCTGTGGCTTCCAGATAGTTGCCCTCCCGCCCCGGAGAATCGAGGACCTGATACCACATCCCTGTCTGAGGGTCGGCATATTCGCGCACTGCGCCCATGAGATAACGGAACTGTGCAATCAGGCTGTCCCTGTCGGGATGCTTTTCCGGAAAATAGTCGAGGGTTTCCGTCAGGGCAATGGCATACCAGCCGCAGGCGCGTCCCCATGCGTGCGAGGACTGTCCGCTGAGGGAATCCGCCCAGAACATGGACCGGGATTCATCCCACGCATGACGGAAAAGTCCCGTTGAAGGGTCGAATGTGTGGCGGGAAGCCTTTGCGAAATGGGCAGCGATGTCGGAGAAAAGGGAATCCCGTTGAGCCTTGGGCGAAAACCTTTTGGTATATTCCGCATAGAACGGCTGAGCCATATAGAGCCCGTCGAGCCATACCTGATGAGGGTAAATCTGCTTGTGCCAGAAGATTCCGTCTTCCGTCCTCGGCTGCGAGTCTATCTGCTCCCGTATTTTGGAAAGCACCCGTCTGTATTTCTTGTCGCCATAAATGTCATACAGGCGATAATAGATTCTTGCAGGACAGATGTGGTCCACATTATAAGCCGTCTTCTTGTACTTGTAGACATTGCCGTCGGCATCAGCAATCGTGTCCGCCCATTCCTTCACGTATTCGACAGGATAGCCGAGACCGTATCTCTCCGCCACATCCATGAAAGAAAGGAGTTCCAGACCCGTGGTATAGTTCCACTTGAGTTTGCCTCCGCGTGCGTCAAGGTATGATGCCTGCGGGTTGCGCTTCATTTCCGAGAGCATCATGCGCACGGACATCGGACGGTTGTCCTGACGAGCACCGAGGCTGGCGGGAAAAACCGTGCAGAAGAGTGCCGCCGCAATCAAAGTCAATTTCATGTGAGTCATATTCATGGTCTTATTCTTTTTCATCCGTTTCAGCCGCAGCGGTCTTGGCCGCATGCGTCCTTATGTATTCCGCCGGAGAAATTCCGAAATGCTTCTTGAAGGTACGGCTGAAATATCCCGGGTCGGAGAATCCGACTTTATAGGAAGTCTCGGAAACCGAGAGTTGTCCGCTTTTGAGATAATATGTAGCCTTTTCGAGACGGTAATCCTGAATGAGCTCCACCGGAGACTTTCCTGTCAGTCCCTTCAATTTGTTATACATGGACGTTCTGCCCATTCCGACGTATGCCGCAAGATTGTCCACAGTCACCTCGCTGTCGGCTACATTTTCCTCCAGCCACTGCATGACCTTGCGTATAAGTTCCTCATCCCTGTCGGTAATCACGACCTCAGACGGAGAAATCGACACTTTGGCATCGCCTTTCCCCGCACTGTTCCGGTTTGCAAACTCAGTAAGCAGGGCCTTGCGCCTGTCCATCAGGTTTTCCATGCGGGCAGTCAGAAGTTCCATTGTGAAAGGCTTGGTGATATATCCGTCCGCACCGTATTTCATCGCCTGAAGATGCGTGTCGCTCTCGTGACGGGCAGTAATGAGAATAATAGGGATGTGGCTCGTGCTGAAATCACTGCGGATCCTGTTGATGAGTTCAATGCCATCCATTTCCGGCATCATCAGGTCCGTGATTATCATGTCCGGCACCCAGCCGTCGGATATCATCTGCAAGGCTTCCTTGCCGTTTGCGGCGTCGCGTACATCATATTTTCCGGAAAGGCTGTTGTATATGTACACCTTCAGTTCGGCGTTGTCCTCCACGACGAGAACCTTCATCGCTCCTGCCGGGAATGCCGGCTTCACCCTGTATTTGCTCAATCCTGCAGCCTCGGCGGCATCGGTTCCGGACGACATGCTGTCTTCCTCGATGAACTCCGCCGTCTGCTCGGAAAAATGATCCCTGTCCACCGGCATCGTGACAAAGAATGCCGAACCTTTGCCGTCCTTGCTTTCGACCCATATCCTGCCGCCGTGCATCTGTACTATCTCTTTACAGAAAGAAAGGCCTATACCGCTGCTGGACATGCCTTTGGCAGCCGAATGGGAAGCCTGTATGAAAGGCTCGAATATGGCTTCCTGCTTGCCCTTCGGCACACCTATCCCGTCATCCTTCACGGAAAGGGTGAAATCAGGACTCCCCTCCCGGAAATAGACGCCAACCTCTATGTGCCCGCCGTCGGGAGTATATTTGAAAGCATTGGAAATCAGATTATAGACGAGAGCCTCAAGCCTTCCGGCATCACCCCATATCATCAGGGATTCCGCAGAGTGCGCAAGCGTCAGTTCCATATTGCGCTCCACGGCCATATCCTTGAAGTCCCCGTAGACCTCAGTAACGAGTTTCACAATGTCGAGCTGCCTTACATTCAGGCGGATGCGTCCCTTGACTATGCTCCTGATGTCCAGCAATTGGTCCACAAGGGTCATCATGCGCTTGGCATTCTTCTGCACCATCTTCACGCTGTATTCGCTGCGGCTGCCCGGCTGTGTATCCTTGCCGACCTCGTCTATTCCTCCCAGAATAAGGGTAAGCGGAGTCCTCAACTCGTGTGATATGTTGGTGAAGAACTTGACCTTCACGTCATTGAGATCCTGTTCCAGTTTGATTTCCGTCCTCAGCCGGAAAGATGTGATGAACATCCTTGCGAGTATGAAGACTATGCCGAAAATTACAAGAACATATAATATTATGGCAGGAGTGCTTTCCCAGACCGACGGTCTGACCCTCAAAGGCAGGGACACGGTTTCGGTATCCGCAGACCCTCCTGCAGACCCGGTGCGTACCATGAAGACATATCTTCCGTGGGGAATGCGTGAATACGTGACGCTGGACCCGGTTTCCGACGAAATCCAGTCCTTGTCGTAGCCGTCGAGCCGGTATGAATAACTGAGATTGCCCTGGATCTTGAAATTCAGGGAAGCGAAGTCGATCCGGAAGAAAGAATAGTCATGCGGGACGGAGACTTCCTTCAGGCCGGCATACGGGACGCGTTTTCCGTCGATTCTTACGCCTGTGACTGCAAGCCGTTTGGGTTCGGCCGTATAGACAAAGTCCGACGGGGTAATCCTGAACACGTTGTCAAGCGTGCCGAAGGCTATGTCCCCGTTTTCGAGTTTTGTGCATGTCGCTTCGCTGAATGTGGTTGACGGCATGCCGTCGTATTTGGTATAGTTGACCACATTGCGGGAAGAGGGGTCTATCTTTGATATTCCGGTCTCGGTAGCCGCCCATATATTGCCGTCGTCATCGCATACGGCCGAAAGGACAATGTTGCTCGAAAGGCCTTCAGCCGTACCGATGATGTCGAAACGGGCCTCATTCCCCTCGAAATGCAGACGGTTGAGCCCGCCGCCGAACGTGCACAGCCACGTGTCCCCCGAATTGTCGGAAAATATGCTGATTATGTCATTGTTGCCGAGGGAATGGATGTCTCCGGATATCTTGCGGACGGGGTGAAATTCTATCAGTTCGGTATTTTCTTCCGGATAGAACCATATCAGTCCTCCCACGGTAGCGGCAAGCATTCTTCCGTCGGGCATGCAATGAAGGTAGCGCACCCTGTCTCCGTATTCGGTAGGATAGTCAGGAAAATCGTTGTTGACTGTCACGAAAGCGGTGTCGTCAGGACTCCTCAGCATGGAAAGGCCTCCGCCGAAAGTTCCGATCCATATACGGCCGTCCTTGTCCTGGGCCACGGAATAGATGTTGTCGGAACTTAAGGAACTCTTGTCATAAGAACTGTGCCTGAAATATCTGAACGCATATTTTCCCGACACGGGAGTCATCCTCACGAGACCGCTGCCTTTCGTGCCGAGCCACAGGTTGCCGTCGGAATCCTCCGTTATCGTATAGATTATTCCTATCTTCTCGGACTCCGGGATGCGCACGCATGATGCCATTCCGGAATCATATCTGTATAGTTCGCTGCTCTTGGTGGCAACCCACACGTCACCCCTGCTGTCGCGGAACAGGGCCCTCACTTCCGACGAGGAAAGCGGGTCCTTTGTCCTGGTGGGAGGTGCGACTACCTTGACTTTCGGATTTATTGCAGTGACCCTTTCCAGGCCCCTCTTCACTGTCGAAAACCACAGGACACCGGAACTGTCTGCCTCAAAACATGCCACACCGTTCATGAAACGGCAGTCCGGCAGTTCCTTGACATTGTAAAGGGGCACGACGGAATCATTCTCCCTGTCATAATAGCCGAATCCGTAGCCGTTCATCTTGACCCACGTCCTTCCGCGGCGCTCCACGACATTCGCAAGAGTGTCGGTATAGTAGGACATAACGTTGCGGGAGTGCTCATGATGGCGGAATCGGCCTTTGGATGGATTCCAGTTCCATATCCCGTTCCGTTCGGTGGCTATCCAGAGGAGTCCTTCCGAGTCAGGGAACAGATATCTTACCCTGCCCATCCTGTTTCTTCGGAGGGAAAGGGACAAGTCTGCAGTGTCCAGCAAGGCTATTGCATTGTCACTGAATCCTATGTAGAGTTCCTGCGTATTCTGTCCCGTAAGTTCCATAGCAGTAGCGTCACCTGCTCCGAGTCCTTTCAGGTCTACGGTAGACTGGACCTGGGTAGCCTTGTCGATAACCCTCAACTGGTCGGGAGAGGCAAAGTAGAGATTGCTGCCAAACTCCTCGAAGCCGACAACATCCGTCATCCTCGAAATCAAGGATACCGTATCCTCCCTTATGGAGGCTATTCCCCTTTCCGAAACGGCATAGACTGTCCCGTCGGAAGAAAAATGGACGGATTTCACATCGTGCCCTATTTCACTTCCAGTAAAATAAGGCACGAATCCGAGATCGGCCGAGACCTTGCACAGGCCTGCGCCCTGTATCACAATCCATGTGTTCCCGTCAGGGTCGCAGAAAAACTTTTCCACCCGGCTGTTCTTCATGCCGGAACCGGGGATGCCGTCAGGAACAGAAAGGAACTTTTCGGAATTCTTGTCAAAACGGTAGAGACGGTAATCATAGGTCGTGACCCAAAGATATCCGTTCACGTCCTCCTCTATGGAAAGTATCCTGCCGTGGGAAATGTCGGCGTCATCACCCGGCATCGTGGTGTAGTTGACGAAACTGTTGCCGTCGAAACGGCTTAGTCCGGACCAGGTGCAGAGCCAGATGTAGCCGTCCCTGTCCTGATGGATATCCGCTATGGAATTGTGCGGCAGCCCGTCGTCGGAGGAATAGTGCTCGAAGATGCAGTCGAGCGGTGCAGCATGCACGCTGAATGCCGGCAATGCCGCCGAAAGCAATGCCGACAGGAAAGCAAATATTCTCTTGTTCTTCATTTTCTGCAAATCCTCCTTACGTTTTTTCAGAACACCTTGAAATACCATCCTTTCTGTTCGGGAGAAGTCGTCGCTGCCGGAGCCTCTGACGGCCCTATGACCGCTTCAGGAGTATAGTCCTTCAAGTCCTTTTCCTTCAGGAAGTGCGACCAGTGCACCCTGCCCTCCTTGTCCTTTGTAGCCCTGACGGTCACTGCTCCCGGTCCATAATTTCCGTATTCGGCATAGAATGAGGTCTTTTCCGCATCAGGTTTGTTCCAGTTGTGCCAGCCCTCCTTCAATATATGGTCGCCGAGCCCGCAGTTGATGAAGACGGTTTTGGCATAGGGTCTCCACGGTCGTCCGAGATAGACCTTGTCCGCCTTGCCGTCGCTTATCAGGCGGCAATTCACGAACACATAGCCGTACTTCTGTCCCTTCGGGGTCGAAGCGGCCGTGACATAACTGTTTTTCTTGCTCATTATGGTGCAGTCCTCGAAATATGCCGTCGAGAAACCGAAGATGAAGTCTGTCGTGCCCTCGATCCAGCATCTTTTGAAATATTGCCTGCAGCCGGGTCCGAAATTATATACAGTATCCTGATTTGCCACGAAACGGCAGTTGATGAATGCCACCCTGTCGCCGTTGACGGTGATTGCGCAAGCCTGGCCTATTTCCTTTCCCTCCCCGGCAGTATTCTCGAAAGTGAGGTTCTCGGCGAGGAAGTCATCGGCATGGAGGAAGACGGTAGAAGTGCCGGATGTACCCATAGGATAGCCTGTAGAGCCGTTCCTGAGGGCGTAATCGTCCCATGTTATCACGGTGGTCTCCGGGGATGAGCCGATGAGGTGAAGTTTCTGCTTGTTCGCCGGGATTGTAAGTTTTTCACGGTATATGCCCGGCTTTATGAAAATGGTGGTCTCGTCCTGCTTGCAGTAGTCAGGAGCGGCATCCACGGCTTCCCGGATTGTGAAGAAATCCCCGCTTCCGTCCTGCGCCACGACGAAATCCCAGTTACGGACATGTACGGCAAGTTCCGGAATTGCCCCGGTTATTGCGGGCAAAAGGAGTTCCACGAGTTTGCGTGCACCTGCCACATTGGTGTGCGTGTTGTCCTGAAGCCCGTCCGGATGTCTCGGGTTCACGCCTTCCGGAATCCACATGTAGTATTTGCGTGAGGCTTCATCCCCCATGGAAATCAGCCATTCCTGCGTGATTGCATTGGCGTCGATATAAGGGATGGAATATTTTTGTGCGACAGCCTTTGCAGCAGCGGGATAATCGCCGTGGCAGCCTGTCTTGAGCCTGCCTTCAGAATCGAACCACCTGCGGGACACCGGGGAAAAGATTATCGGCTTTGCCCCAACCGAAAGGGCGTATTCCACGAACATTTCGAGGTTTTCGGTATAGAGGCCGAACGCCGGGGCATAACGTTCAGGGTCGCTTTCCTTGGAATCGTTGTGCCCGAACTGGATGAAAAGATACTCCCCTGCCTTCAGGTCGGACTTTACCTTGTCCCACAGACCGCGGGAAATGAAACTCTTTGTGCTCCTGCCGTTCTGGGCATAATTCACGACCTCGACGCACGAGTCCAGATGGGACGGAAGCCGCATTCCCCAGCCCCTTTCGGGATTCTCTTTCGAAAGGTCCTTGTCCGCCATCGTGGAGTCTCCCATGAGGCGCAGCACTATTTTCTTGTCAGAGGTCACGCCTGCAGATGTTTCCGCCGACAGCCCTGCCGGGAAAACTGCCATTGTCGCCGCTGCCGCCAAAACGAATGTCATTACCTGTCTTCTCATGGTCATTCTATCTCTATTGCTTCTCCCTTGTATATAAAGACATTATCTTCAGTTACCGGTCCTGAGGACTCCCTGCATGAACTTATGGACACGTTGCGGCAGTTGGCAAGGCTTATGCCCTTACCCTCCGACTGCCTTATGTCCACATTCTCCATTACCACGCCGTCGGCGTACCTGAGGTCCGCACCCTTTTTGGAGGTTATTATGCTGTTTTTCACGACAATGCCGGAAATGTTCTTTTCAGGGATGCCGTTGAAGTACATTGCCCGTGCAGCCCCGCTGCAGATTATGTCGCTGATATGGATGTTCCGGAATTCAGGTGTGGTTTCGTCAACAGGCATCGGTTCAATGTCAAAACCGGCCACATCCCCGTCCGCCGCCGCTTCAACTGCCGATTTTCCGCCATAGTGCAGGTCAAAGAGCAGAGGTTCTGTCGGGATGTTCATCATTGTGATGTACTTGATGAAGATGTTTTCGACCACGCCTCCCCTGCCGCGGCAACTCTTGAAACGCAGGCCCACGTCAGTGCCGAGGAAACGGCAGTTCGTCACGGAAATGTTTGATACTCCGCCTGACATTTCGCTGCCCACGACAAAGCCGCCATGACCGTGGAATACCGTGCAGTTGTCCACAATCAGGTTTTTGCACGGTCTTGCACGCCTGCGCCCGTCCTCGTCCTTGCCGGACTTGATGCAGATTGCGTCGTCGCCCACGTCAAATGTGGAATTCACGAGAATCACATCTTCGCATGAGTCAATGTCGATGCCGTCCCCGTTCTGCGAATACCACGGGTTACGGACGGTTATATTGTCGATTATCACGTTCTTGCACATCAGCGGGTGGATGTTCCAGCATGGGGAATTCTGGAAAAGCACATCCTCAAGAAGCACATTGCGGCATTCCTTGAGGCCTATCATCACAGGGCGGAGATAAGTTTTTACGGATTCCCATTCTTCGTCCGTATCAAGCCCTTGAGGGACATTGAACGCGTCGCTGACGACAGAGCCCCTGAA
Organism: uncultured Bacteroidales bacterium; assembly: GCA_944326375.1. Lineage (GTDB taxonomy): Bacteria > Bacteroidota > Bacteroidia > Bacteroidales > UBA932 > Cryptobacteroides. The sequence continues at coordinate 11,925 of CALVDU010000146.1, forward strand.
AGAACTTGAATCGGGATACCACACATCGCCCTTTGCATTAGTGAAGCCGCCGGAAGCCAGAAGAGTCTTCCACTGCGACGGAGCCATCTTGGATTTTTTGACCTGCCGCCAGGAATCTCCAGAACCGTCTATCGTGCCTCCGCCGGTAATGGAAATGTTTTCCGCACCGTCAGCATTTATCGGAGAAAGGCACCGTTTTGTATCGAGACCTTCGAAGACAGTCTCGACTATCGGATACAGGTCCCTCTCTGGTGAAAACAGGATGATGGCATCGGGGGTGACATGGAGATCGATGTTGCTTTTCAGAGTGACAGGTCCTGTGAGCCAGATGCCCTCAGGAACTATCAGATGGCCTCCGCCGAGGGAGGAAAGGGAATCGATTGCAGCAGCGAAAGCCGCCGAATTGAGGGTGACCCCGTCACCCGTGCCGCCGAAATCCGTTAGCGTGACGCTCCTGTCCGGAATGGACGGACGCTCTATCCTCTCCATGGCGAAAGGAAGATCCTCATACAACCTTGCATATTCGTATTCTTCCGAACATCCGGGAAGTACGGCGGAAAGCGAAATTGCCGCCACGGCGGTCATTGTTGCCTTTAGGTTCATAGTTCAGTGTCATTTGTTGCAAAAATAACTTCCGTCGCCTCCTCTCCCTTGTATTTTTTAACGGTTTTCAGGCACAATTTGTCTTTTTCGGCAATTATCCATGTGCCGAGGGCTTGCGGTTCTTTCAAAGATAGGAAATTTTGGATAATTTTGAAAACAATGCCAACTCCGATGAAACGACTGATGCTTTATATTATCATGGTGTGCGCATCCTGCACCCGGACAGGTGTCGCCGCTCCTGAAATGACCGTGACAGGCACGGAGAATAGGGGAAACTATGAATGCCGTTCCGTGGAATTCGATGTCGGAAATGACGAACGCATAAAAGGTTACCTGCTCGTTCCCGACAGGGCCGCTGACGAGAAATGCCCTGCAATAATTCTCCTGCACGACCACGGTGCGAGGTTCGACATAGGCAAGGAAAAACTGGTGCGCCCTCCCTGCGCCCCAGAACACATCGCAAGGTCTTCCCGCGAATGGACAGGAAAATATTTCGACGGTGCGTATTTCGGGGATTCTCTCGCAGCCCTCGGATACGTCGTTTTCGTGACGGACGCCCTGTACTGGGGAGAAAGGTCGTCGGAGAAGGCGCAGGAATGGTCAAGGCTGAATTTCGGGAAGCCTTCGGACAGGGAGGTCATCAAGCGGCTGAAAAACGAGGTATTCGAAGAACAGCAGGCCGTATATGACTATTGCATGGCAGAATACGGCATGGAATGGGCGGAGAAGATACTGGAAGACGACATCGCATCCGTGAATCTCGTGGCCTCGCTTCCGTTTGTGGACAAAAGGAGGATAGGAGCATTCGGATTCTCAATGGGTGCCCACAGATGCTGGCTGCTGGCGGCCCATTCACGAAAAGTCAGATGCGGGGCTGCAGTATGCTGGATGACGGTTCTCGAAGACTATGACGCAGACAGCCCGTCCGACCTTTCGATGCGGATAAGCCGTCTGCGTTCCGAAATGGATTTTCCTGAAATAGGAAAACTGCTGTCGCACAAGAACATGCTGTTCATAAGCGGTACCGATGACCCTCTGTTTCCTGCTACAAGCGTCGAGAAAGCGTACGTAAAACTTCACGGCAGTTACGGGAAGAAAGGTGTGCTCCGCACTGAATTCATGGAAGGAGGGCACCACTGCGGGACAAAAGTCCAGGAAGCCGTCATCCAATTCTTCGACAACAACTTATGAGTCACAGCGTGACCCCGGTCTTGAAGATTGCAATTTCACCGTAACCTGATTTCTCGTTTGCCACAGGCGTGCCCGAAGCGGCTGAAATCACGAAATCTATGAATTCATCATCGGTCTGAGCCACGGACTTGCCGTCTGCAATCACTCCCGCATTGAAATCTATCCAGCCCGGTTTTGAGGCTGCAAGAGTGCTGTTCGTGGAAATCTTCGCCGTAGGGACGAATGTTCCGAACGGGGTTCCCCTGCCCGTGGTGAACAGGACTATCTGACATCCGGCAGCAGCAAGGGCAGTGGAAGCCACGAGGTCGTTGCCCGGCGCACTCAACAAGTTCAAGCCTTTGGTTTTGAGTCGTTCCCCGTATTTGAGGACATCCACTACCTCGGAACGTCCCGACTTCTGAGTACATCCGAGGGATTTTTCTTCAAGGGTGGAAATGCCGCCTGCCTTGTTGCCCGGCGACGGATTTTCATATATCGGCTGTCCGTTCCTTATGAAATATTCCTTGAAATCATTTATAAGGCTTACTGTCTTGCGGAAAACGGATTCATCCTTGCAGCGTGCCATGAGGAGGGTTTCCGCCCCGAACATCTCCGGGACTTCCGTCAGCACGGTCGTACCGCCCTGCGAGACAATCCAGTCGGAAAATCTGCCGAGGAGAGGATTGGCCGTTATGCCTGAAAAGCCGTCGGAACCGCCGCATTTCAGTCCTACCTTGAGTTCGCTGACCGGAATGTCGCTCCTGTGGTCGGAAGCGGCAGCCTCCGCAATCTTGCGGAGCAATTGAAGCCCGTATTCCACCTCGTCCCCGCTGACTTTCTGGCATTCCATGAACTTGATGCGGGATTCGTCCACCGTACCGGCCAGTTCCCTGAATGCCGACAATTGGTTGTTTTCGCATCCGAGGGCTACCACAAGCACTCCGGCCGCGTTCGGATGATGAACCATGTCAGCAAGGATATGGCGGGTGTTCTGGTGGTCGTCCCCGAGCTGGGAACAGCCATAATTGTGCGGAAACGCCATTATCCTGTCTATTGCCGGATATCTGGAAAGTTCTGCGCTGAACCTGTCCCGCAGACTCTGCACAACGCCGTTCACGCAGCCCACCGTCGGAATTATCCACAATTCATTGCGGATTCCGCATTGTCCGTCGGAACGCCTGTAACCTTTGAAGGTAGCCTTCACGGATGACGGTTCCACAGGTTTGAATGAAGGGGCATATTTGTAGTCCTGCAAGCCTTCAAGGTTGGTCTTAAGGACATTGTGGTCCACAAGACCGCCTTTCTGCACGCTTTTCAGCAGATGACCTATCGGGAAGCCGTATTTGACCACATTTTCGCCCTCGGAAAGGTCTGCAAGGGCTATCTTGTGTCCGGCAGGAATGTCCTCGGCGACCTTGAAGGTTGCGCCGTCAATCATGCATTCTTCTCCTGCGGCGGCTGCGGACATTGCCACAGCCACATTGTCGGCAGGATTTATTTTCAGAAATCTAGACATGTCGGAAGTCTTTTTGATGCGCCGGTCATGCGGTCATTCCACAATTTGCCCGACAGCCGCCCTCATGCCCTTTTCCTGAATCATCGCCAAATCGGCGGCAAGCAGGTCTGTCAGACCAGGAATCTGATTGAGGTCCTCGTCCCAGATGCTTTCGGCAGCGAGCACGCCTTCTGCCACCTTGCGCACATCCCCTGTTGCCCAAAGGTCCTTCAGAAGGGCTATCGTATGGGCGTCGTCGTTCGGCACAATCTCCGTGTCCCCGCGTTTTCCGCCCTTGTAGTATGTGATGATTCCGGCAAGTCCGAGCACAAGTCCCTGCGGAAGATGTCCCTTGCGCTGAAGGTATGTCTTGAGCCCCGGCAGGTCACGAGTTCTGTATTTCGGGAAGGAATTGAGCATAATGCTTGTCACAAAATGCTTTACATAAGGGTTCACGAACCTTTCGAGCACATCGTCTGCAAACTGTTCGAGTTCAGGCTTCGGCAAATCGAGTGTCTCGAGCAATTCTTCGAACATCACCTTGCGCACGAATTTCCCGACCACCGGATCCTCGACGCATTCCTTTACCGTGTCAAGTCCGGAAAGATAGCCCACCGGCGAAAGTACGGTATGCGGACCGTTGAGCAGGGTCACCTTCCTCTCATGATAAGGGGCCTCGCTCGGTACGAAGAGCACGTTCAGCCCGGCCTTGTCTGCAGGAAATTCCTCTGCAATCTCCTTCGGAGCCTCGATTACCCACAGGTGGAAAATTTCGGCCTTGTCCACAAGCTTGTCATCATAGCCGATGCGTGCAAGAATCTCGTCGATGTTGTCCTTGGGATAGCCCGGCACGATCCTGTCCACGAGGGTGCAGTATATTCCGCATGCCTTGCCGAACCATTCCTTGAAGTCCTCACCAAGGTTCCAGAGGTCGATGTACTGGAGGACACATTTCCTGAGTTCCTTCCCGTTAAGGAAAATGAGTTCGCACGGGAAGATGATGAATCCCTTTTCCGGGTCGCCGTTGAAATGCTGGTAGCGTCTGTAGAGCAATTGGGTAAGTTTGCCCGGATATGAGGATGCCGGAGCGTCAGTGAACTTGCATGTCGGGTCGAATGCGATTCCGGCTTCCGTTGTGTTGGAAATTATGAAGCGTATTTCCGGATTTTCGGCAAGTTTGAGATATTCGTCAAATTCCCTGTAAGGGTTTATTCCCCGGTTGATCACATCGATCAGGTCGATGGAATCCACAGCCTTGCCGTGGTCCATGCCCTGCAGGTTAAGATGGTAAAGGCCGTCCTGGCTGTTGAGCATGTCCACCATGCCCCTGTCTATAGGCTGCACTACGACAACTCCGCCGTTGAAGCCTGCGTTCCTGTTCATTTTCCAGATGATCCAGTCCACGAATGCCCTCAAGAAATTGCCTTCGCCGAACTGGATGACCTTGTCGGGATATTTTGCCGCCTGTGCGGTCTGCCTGTCGAGTCTTTTCATGTCGCAATGATTTTTTTGTTTTCTTTATGCAAATGTAAAATATTTCCGTGTCCGGTAACGGTTTTTTTGTATATTTACGGCCGTTTGATAATTTTTTTGATATTTTTGATGATTTTTGACATCTGCGGAGGCGTCTCACCCTCCATTTTTGCAGAAAGGAATTTGACTGATACACCATATATAGATTAATTATGATACTGTCTGACGTAAAAGGAAAAATCGACGGCCTTATCGACCGCAAGTTCATCCATGACGATTTCATGCTTACGAACAGCTATGCCCGTGAACTTTATCACGAGAGTGCGGAAAAGATGCCGATAATAGACTACCACTGCCACCTGAGCCCGAAAATGATTGCCGAAGACCACAGGTTCAAGGACATTACGGAAGTGTGGCTCGGCGGGGACCACTACAAATGGAGGGCAATGAGGGGGAACGGCGTCCCTGAAGAATTCATTACGGGAAACCGCAGCAGTTACGAGAAATTCGAAAAATGGGCCGAGACTGTCCCTTACACCATGCGCAATCCGCTATACCACTGGACGCATCTCGAACTGGCAAGGGTATTCGGGATATATGAAATACTGAACCCGGCCACGGCAAGGCCAATCTATGACGAATGCACGGAGAAACTGCAGAGTCCGGAATACAGCGGACAGTCCCTGATGAAGAGGTTCAACGTCAAGATTGTCTGCACGACCGACGACCCTGCGGACACCCTCGAATACCACAGGCAGATTACGGAACATCCGTTCGGAGTGAAAGTTCTTCCGGCATGGAGACCGGACAAGGCAATGGTCGTGGAAAAGCCTCAGCAATACAGGGAATACATCGACAAGCTCGGAGCAGCGGCAGGAATGGAAATCCTGACATATCAGGATCTTCTGACGGCTCTGCGCAAGAGGCACGACTTCTTCCACGAAATGGGCTGCCGCCTCTCGGACCACGGTCTTGAGACGTTCTATGCAGAGGATTTCGACCTCGAAGAGATTGACAGGATATTCAGGGACACCCTCCGGGGCAAGAAGCCTACGCATGAGGAGGTACTGCAGTTCAGGAGCGCGATATTGCTCGATTTCGCCCGTCTCGACTGGGAGAAAGGCTGGACGCAGCAGTTCCATGTGGGCGCAATCAGGGACAACAATTCGAGGATGTTCGACATTCTCGGTCCTGACACGGGATATGACGCAATACACGACCTTCCGACCGCCGCTGCAGGGCACAAGTTCCTCAACCGGCTCGCAAGCGAAGACAAGCTCGCCAAGACAATCCTGTACAACCTCAACCCGAAGGACAATGAGGTGCTTGCCACAATGGCATACACTTTCAACGACGGGACCGTCCCGGGAAAGATCCAGCTCGGTTCGGGATGGTGGTTCCTCGACCAGGAGGACGGGATGCGCAAGCAGATGAATGCACTTTCCGCTCTCGGGCTCCTGAGCCGGTTCGTGGGGATGCTGACGGATTCGAGAAGTTTCCTTTCCTATCCGAGACATGAGTATTTCCGCCGCATCCTGTGCAGCGTCATCGGGGAGGATATCGAAAAGGGCAAGTTGCCGAAGAGCGAGATGCCGTTCATCCATCAGATGGTGAAGGATATCTCATATAACAACGCTGCCCGCTATTTCAACTTCTGATTGCGGGGAAACAAAAAGGCGGTCATTCCGCCCGAAAAAAGCGGAGGCATCTGCACATACGGCAAGCAGATTCCTCCGCTTCGTATTTTAAATAATGCCCCTGACCAAAATGAAAATGAACGGAAGCAGCACAATGATGTGCATATAGTCCTTGAATTCTTTACGGAATATTTTCAGGGCCCTTTGGATTTCAAAGTTTACCCTGCTCGCTGAAATCATGAACACCTTGCTTATCTCCTGATATGACATCCTGTCAAGACGTTTTGCCATGAAGACCTCGTATGTGAGATCCGGCATCTGTTTCCTGCACTTTGCCAGAATTTTTGAAACATCGGTCTTGAATTCCTCCTGGCTGCATTGTTTTTCCAGTCTTTTTATTTCAGTTTCAGTGCGTTCAATAAGACCGTATTCATTCAGGCCGCATTCCCGACGCTTGCGCTTCAGGAAATTGATGCACCTGTTTTTTACCGCAGATACGAAAAATGCTCTCGGATCGGAAACATACTGGCTGTCCATTGTCTGCACAAGTTTGAACAGACATTGCGAGAATATTTCTTCGGCAGTGGAATGATCCTTCACATAACTCTCTGCTATGGTTATATACCGGACCTTCTCCTTATTGAGGTTAAGGATTTCATCAACCGTTATGATATGCCTGTCTTTCGCCGTTGTCATACTTGTTCGGAATACAAAATTAATATTTTTTACTTTTTTACTCTTAATTTTCCGTGTTCGATTGTCTATATAGTATAAGGGGACAGAATAAACTGGAAATTTGGAAGAAAATGGACGGGAAAAACATATACGACAGGAAAAAAGAGGTAGACTTTGACATGCTGTTCAGGTCCTTCAACAATGTCGCCACCGAAGAGGAGGAGACACTGATATGTGAATGGCTGGCGGGAAATGAAGAAAACAAAAGGACGTATGGAAAAGCCCGTGATCTGCACGAGGCCTTTGTGATGGAGGCTCCTTTGGAACTTCTGGAGAAAAATGCCTCCGGAGCGGCCGGGAAAAGGAGAAAATCGCTGCGTATTGCTTTGCAATGCATAGGCTATGCGGCTGCTTTGGCCATTTTCTGCGTGGCGGGATATGCCATTGTCAACAACAGGGTCGAAACAAGATTGGCCGAGACCATA
>CALVDU010000147.1 GCA_944326375.1 uncultured Bacteroidales bacterium
TCGGAATAGAAGAAATCCCTGAAATAATAGTGTCCAGCCAATTCTCCGCCATATACGCCGTCCAATTCGCGGAGTTTTCTCGCAGCAAAGGCTCGTCCGACCTTCCATGTGCGCATTTCTCCGCCCATGGGCGCAAGATACTCCCCTACCGCCTTGGAACTTCTTATATCCTGAAGGACAATCCCCTTCTCACCTTTTTCCTCAAGGAACCAATGTCCAAGCACGGCTATCATCAGGTCAGGGGATATGAACTTCCCGTTCTCGTCCACGAACATGACCCTGTCAGCATCCCCGTCATAGATGATTCCGATGTCAGCCCCAGTCTTCTTCACGAGAGACTGCAGAGCCTCCACATTCTTGGGAATCAGAGGGTTCGGCTCATGGTTAGGGAAACGCCCGTCCATTTCGTCGAAGATGTATGCAGGAGCATCCCCGAAAATCTCCCGGGCAAACATGGTGGACATCCCGTTGGAAAGGTCGAACGCCAGTTTCAGTCCGGAATAGTCGCCCCTGTACCTCATGAGAAAGTCCATATAGTCCTTCTTCACATCCATTTCATGCACGGAACCTTTCCTGGCTGCCGGAGGACATGCCCGTCCGCCGTCTATCCATTCCTTTATCTGTCCCAGACCGTTGTCAAGGCCTACCGGAAGTGCATTCTCGCACGAAACCTTCATCCCGTTGTACTCCGCAGGATTGTGCGAAGCCGTAATCTGTACGGATGCCTTGAAACCATAGTTCGCAGTGCCGAAGTACACCATCGGCGTGGTGCTCAGCCCTATGTCATACACGTCCGCCCCGGCATCCGTGATGCCTTTCAGCAGATATTCATGAATTTCCGGAGAGGACACGCGGCAGTCCCTGCCCACGAGCACCTTGTCCGTACTGAGAAGTTCAGGCAGGAAATACCCCACCTTGTAGGCTACATCCTTGTCGAAATCGACATTATAGACACCTCTGATGTCATACGCGTGAAATGCTCCCATATATCAGTCCAGTTTAGTCTTGTATCGTGCGGAAACCTTGCCCCTCGATATGTTCGTCAGTTTCTTGGAAATCATCTTGCGGCGTATCGGAGCGACCCTGTCAACGAACATCTTTCCGTCAAGGTGGTCCAATTCATGCTGGACCATGCGGCAAGCGAACTTGTCAAATTCCTCGGCGACCTTCTCGAATTTTTCGTTGAAGTATTCCACCTTTATTTTCGCCGGACGGCGCACTTCGGCATATATGCCAGGCACGCTCAGGCAACCTTCGGAATAATCCGCCGTCTCGCCGCTCTCCTCCGTCACCACGGGATTTATCATCACCCGCTTGAAATCCTTGAGATACGGATACGTGTCGACGAGCTCCCTGCCGTCCACGATAATGACCCGCTTAGACACGCCCACCTGAGGAGCTGCGAGCCCGCATCCGTCTGCGGAGGCCAATGTTTCCTCCATATCCGCAACGAGGGCGGAAATTTCTTCCTTCTTGTCCATGTCGGCTTCTGCAGCCTGTTCCCTGAGGACTTCAGAACCGTATAAATAAATAGGTAATTTCATAATATAATGTTTGACGTCTCACAGACGTATTCTTTCTTTATCTTGTTGTCTTGAATCTTCGGAATGACTGCCGGCCTCAGCGTCCCGACATGCGATCGAGATAGGTCTGGAGTATTATGGCTGCACTTATCCTGTCCACCGAAGCCTTGTCCCTCCTGTCCTTCATCTTCATGCCCCCGTCAATCATCGCCCTGTGGGCAAGGACCGACGTGAAGCGCTCATCCTCAAGCTCCACCGGAATTTCAGGAAACCGCTTTTTCAGCAGATTCAGGAAAGCGTCCACATCCTTTGCCGCCTCCGACGGCTTATTGTTCATGTTCATCGGATAACCGACGACGAACTTTACAACATGCTCTTTTTCGGAGTAACTTTTGAGATAATCTATTATCTTTGCAGAATGTACTGTATCCAGAGCGGACGCAAAGATGCCGAGAGGGTCGCTCACAGCCACTCCGACTCTCTTCCTGCCATAATCTATGCCGATGATTCTGTCCATATCAGGATGCAAAGGTAACCAAAATTGTATGCAAAGCAAAGACAAAAAAATCAAGAGTTTTCGCCTTACGCTCGTTGACGACGCCACCCATAAGCATATATGGACCGTCCGCTTTACCAGAACCGGATTCCTTGTTTCCATAATATCCGCAGCAGTCATCATAACCTTCGTCTACTACGCTCTGATAGCATTCACGCCAATCAGGACATCCATCCCCGGATATCCCGACGCAGTATCACGGAGAGCCGCCATACAGAATGCCATGAAAGTGGACTCGCTTGAAATGATAGTGTCAAGATGGTCCCTGTATTCGGAAAACCTCAAAAGGATCTTTGAAGGCAAGGAGCCGATAAGGATAGACAGCCTCATCCGGAATGCAGGACCGATTTCCCGGACAGACTTCTATGCCGAATCATTCAGACAGCACGACTCCGTCCTGCGCAGCAGCATAGCCGAGGAAGACCAGTTCAGCCTCTCCCGGAACCAGTCACGGGACCTCAGCATAGAAGGAATGCATTTCTTCTCCCCGATAAAAGGAGTGATATCGCTCGGTTACGACAAAGTGACACACCCATATATAGATATCGCAGCCCCGGCCAATACCGTGGTCAAGGCCGTGCTCGACGGTACCGTAATATATGCCGGCTGGAACGACGAGTCCGGATACACCATCCAGATCCAGCACAGCAATGACATAATTTCCATATACAAGCACAACCAGAAACTCCTCAAGAAGACGGGGGACAAGGTTACTGCAGGCTCATCCATCGCCCTTCTCGGAAATACCGGAAGCCTTTCCACCGGAGACCATCTCCATTTCGAATTATGGTACCGCGGAGAAGCCGTCGATCCTGCAAAATACATAAATTTCTGAAATGGAAAAACGTCGCATAGCAATACTCGGCTCTACAGGCTCAATCGGGAGGCAGGCTCTTGACGTTGTCAGGCAGCACCCGGACATGTTCGAAGTGGAACTGCTGACGGCCAACAACAACAGCGGACTGCTGATAAGGCAGGCAATCGAATTTGACGTCAACACTGTGGTGATCTGCAACCCTGACAAATACAGGGAAGTGGCGGATGCCCTGCAGCCGCGATATATCAAAGTGTTTTCAGGCATGGATTCCGCATGCGGTCTCGTACAGGGGGACAACATCGACATGGTGCTCGCCTCAATCGTGGGATTCAGCGGGCTGAAACCTACGATTTCCGCCATCGAAGCGGGTAAGGCTGTTGCCCTCGCCAACAAGGAGACGCTCGTTGCTGCCGGGGAGATAGTCATGGATGCGGCACGCAGGCACAATGCCCCGATACTTCCGGTGGATTCTGAACATTCCGCCATTTTCCAATGTCTACAGGGATCACGCGGTGCGGAAATCGCCAAAATCCATCTCACGGCATCAGGAGGACCTTTCCGCACATGGGACAAGGACAGGATAGCCGAAGCCACCCCGGAAGAAGCCTTGAAACACCCCAAATGGAGCATGGGCAGCAAGATTACCATAGACTCGGCCACGATGATGAACAAGGGGCTTGAGATAATCGAGGCAAAATGGCTGTTCGACACCCCTGCAGAAAAGATAAACGTGCTGGTCCACCCTCAATCGCTTGTCCATTCGATGGTCGAATTCAAGGATGGGGCCGTGATTGCGCAAATGGGGCATCCGGACATGAGGGGACCGATACAATACGCTCTCGCCTACCCCGAAAGGCTACCTCTCAACAACAAGAAACTGGACTTTACCGCCCTCGGAGCACTGGAATTCCATGCTCCGGACAGGGACAGGTTTCCAGCCATGGACATCGCATACGAAGCAATCGCCAAGGGCGGGAACATGCCGTGCATAATGAACGCAGCCAACGAAGTGGCAGTACAGGCATTCCTGGACGGAAGGATAAAGTTTTACGACATCACCGACATAATATCCGCCTGCATGGCTGGCGTGGATTTTGTGGGAAGTCCCGACCTCGACACGATTTGCATGACTGACGAAGCGGCCGCCTCAAAGGCCGCAGAAATCATCAGCCAAAAATACTGACAAATTCCTGAAATGATAGTTATACTCAAAATACTGCAAGTCCTGCTTGCCCTCTCGATCCTGATCCTGATCCACGAATTGGGACATTTCTGCTTTGCCAAACTTTTCAAGATCAGGGTGGAGAAATTCTATCTGTTCTTCGACGTCAAATTCGCCCTGTTCAAGTTCAAGCCGAAAAATTCCGACACGGAGTACGGCATCGGCTGGCTTCCGCTCGGAGGCTACTGCAAGATTGCGGGCATGATAGATGAATCGATGGACACGGAGGCCCTGAAAAGCGAACCCAAGCCATGGGAATTCAGAAGCAAACCGGCATGGCAAAGGCTTCTCGTCATGGCAGGCGGCGTATTGTTCAATTTCATATTTGCGATTCTGGTATATATCGGACTTATGGCAGGATGGGGAGAAAGTTATATCAGCAACGAAGGGAACAGCATATACGTCAACGAACTGGCATACGACATGGGATTCCGCAACGGCGACCGTATCCTCAAAATAGACGACACCGAGCCGGAACGTTTCGAGATGCTGCAGGCGGACATGATAAGGAAGACTGCCGACAAGGCCACCGTCCTGAGGGACGGGGACACCTTGGACATATACATCGACCACAGCAAGATAGGCGACATGCTCAATTCGGCAGGAATGTTTTCCCTTGCAATGCCGTTCGTGATCGACACAGTGCCGGCCACATCTGTAAACAGCGGATCGGGACTGCACGGAGGTGACAGGATCATAGCCATAGACGGCATGGAAGTCGATTATGTGCAGGATTCCAAAAAGATCCTGCAGGAAAAGGCAGGGACCGGCATTACGGCTGAAATCGTCCGCGGGGCGGATACCCTTGCCATGCCGCTTCAGGTGGACACTTCCGGACTTCTCGGCGTATACACAAGAATCCCGGGCATCAAGACCAAGGAATATTCGCTTCTGTCGGCAATTCCGGCCGGCATAAAGCATACCTTCTCTACGATAGGGGGATACGTGCAGGACCTCAAGCTCGTGTTTACCCCGAGCACGGAAGCGTACAAGTCCGTAGGCAGTTTCATAGCGATAGGACAAATCTTCCCTGAAGCATGGGACTGGTACAGGTTCCTCAATATACTGGCACTCCTGTCGATTATGCTGGGAGTGATGAATCTGCTGCCGATCCCGGCATTGGACGGCGGTCATATCGTATTTACTATATATGAAATGATTACAGGGAAGAAGCCTTCCGACAGATTCCTTGCCGGAGCACAGGTCGTAGGCATGATTCTCCTCATCGCAATCATGATCCTGGCGTTCGGCAACGACATAGGCCGTCTGCTGAAATAAGGACACCGACATAAAAATAAAACCTCACAATCATGAAAAGCATTCTCAAATCATTTGCAGCAGCGTTCGTCCTTTTGGCCGTCGCGTCTTCCTGCGGGAACGGGAGCAGGAAACCCCTTCTTCCAAATGTCAGCGGCAAGGCAGGAGAAGTAATAGTCGTGCTCAACAAATACGACTGGGAAGGAGACCTCGGAAACGACATCCGCAATCTCCTGGCAAGCGACTGCCCGTTCCTGCCGCAGAAAGAACCGCTGTACACCCTTGTGAACATAGCACCGGCAAACTTCACAAACATTTTCCAGATACACAGGAATCTGCTTCTCGTAAACATAGACAAGAATGTCAACGAAGCGAAAGTGGAATACAGGACCGATGTCTGGGCAAGGCCGCAGTGCGTCATAAGCATAGATGCTCCGGACGGAAAATCTGCGATGGAAATCATCGACAAGAACAAGACCACCATCCTGGAAATGCTGGAACAGGCAGAAAGGAACCGCATCATTGAAAACTCGAAAATGTACGAGGAACGTTCGCTCCGCCCGATAGTCACTGAATTTGCCGGAGGCTCGCCGTATTTTCCGACAGGTTACGCCCTGAAAAAGAAGACAGACGACTTCCTGTGGATAGCCTACGACACGCAATACACGATGCAGGACATCCTCATCTACAAATATCCGGCAGAAGGGACGGAAGACGAACTGAGCGTCGGGAAAATAGTGGAAAAGCGAAACGAGTTCCTGAAAAACAATGTCCCGGGAATGTTCGAGAACACATACATGACCACCAGCAACGTTACCGAGCCGTCCATAGAATACATCAAATACAAGGGAAGAGATTTTGCCCAGATACGGGGCCTGTGGGAAGTGTACAATGACTACATGGGCGGACCGTTCGTGTCACACTCGTTCTACAGCAAGGACGGAAAGGAAATAATCGTTCTGGAAGGTTTCGTATATGCCCCAAGATATGACAAGAGGAATTATCTGAGGCAGGTTGAATCCATCATCTATTCGTTCGAGTGGGCGGACAATGATGAAAAAGAATAAAAATATTTTGTCATAAAAAAAATATTACATACCTTTGCACTCCCGAAACAAAATCTTCGGGAGTTCTTTGTAAGAATTTTATTTGCGGCGAGAGCAAGCCGCATTTAAAAACGGCTTTTTTTGGGAGAACGAAGAATGCAAGCGACGACGAAGGGAGTTACCTCCCCGGTAATGACCGACAGAGGATGCGCAGCATGATGAAGTTATCGCAAAAAAGAAACAAAACGGTGGGTTCGTATAACGGTTAGTACTCAAGATTTTCATTCTTGCAATAGGGGTTCGATTCCC
>CALVDU010000148.1 GCA_944326375.1 uncultured Bacteroidales bacterium
CTGCTGCTTCCTCTGCGGACGGATCATGAAAAACCACATTACCACAAAGATGAGGATCATCATGATCCAGAAACTCCAGTTGCTGGCACCGGCTGTTCCGGTACCCGCAGCAGCGTCAAGCAGCGCAAAATAAATGAAATTCATAATATTTGTCTATTTTTTGATTGGTTTGTCCTTTCTGTCATTCCGTACCCCGTCCGGTCTTGACTAGGTCTCCCGCTTCCACAAGTTTCTGCACCAGCCTGTCAAGAATCCCGTTGACGAATATCCCGCTCTTGGGTGTGCCGTAGAATTTGGATATTTCCACGTATTCGTTGATTGTCACCTTTATCGGTATGGTCGGGAAGTTGACCGCTTCGGCAAGTCCGAGAATGACCATGCACACGTCCGTGGAGACAAGCCTGTCGTTGTCCCAGTTGGACGATGCATCCGCAATCATTTCCGAAAATCTGCCGTAGGCCGCATACGCCGAACGCAACAGTTTCTTTGCGAACGCCTTGTCGCTTTCGACGCCCTCTCCGGTCATCATGTCGCTCTGGTAAAGCGGCGGCAATTCCCAAGGCTTTCCTTTTCCGAGGCTCTCCAAGGTGCGGCAGACATGGGTAAGTGAGTAGGCAAGGTCGTCATTCCAGTATATTGACATGTCCTCCAGAATCTTCTCAAGGTCCGGACTGTCAACGAACTCTTCCTCGAAGATGCGGATGAACAGCCTGCAGTCCTGCCTGAGGGAAGTATCCGGATCCTCCATGTATTTTCTGTAATAATCCTTGGATGTTATGGAAGTGAGGGTCTTTTTCAGGAATATGTCGTACTGCTCCCAGGAAAATTTTTTCTTCTTGAAAAGTTTCTGGAAATCGGGATCGGAATCCAACTCTTTCGCCAAGGCATTTTCGGCAAACTTCATGTTGGGATTCCTTTCCTCATCCGTAGGATTGAATTTGCGCTTTGCCGCCTCAATGCGTTCTCCTGCTATCTTTGTCAATGGGGAAACGATTCCGAGCATGAAAAGGTACAAGTCCCGGGTAGCCTCGCATGAAAGTTCCAACTGTGATTCGGCTTCGGCCAAAGTGGCATTCCCGCTAAAGCGGGAAGCATATAGCGTCTTGAATACTTTAATTCTCAATATTCGTCTGTTGAGCATGGTATCCCGTCGATTTTTCTTGCAAAGATAAACTCATTTTCAGAATTTTCCCTATCTTTGTAAAGATTTACTAAAAAATATTGTAATGTTTAGCGAGGATTTTGACGGAGCGAATGCTCAAGACCGTACAGGAGATGACGTTTTCTCAAAGCCAGTTAGAGCAGGTAAACGTACATATTTCTTTGATGTAAAGGCGACGAAAGGCAATGATTACTATCTGACTATCACGGAAAGCAAACGCCGGATGGAAAATGACGGCAGTTTCGCTTACGACAAGCATAAGATTTTCCTGTATAAGGAAGACTTCGAAAAGTTCACGGACGGACTGCAGGAAGTAATCGATTTTGTAAAGAAGAATTGCCCTGTCGGCAACCATGAACCTTCAGGCGGACAGGTTCCGGACATCAAGTTCGAGGAACTTTAGCACCCGAAGCAGGGAATTGGAAAAGAGGTTGTGTCTGTAAGCAGGATACAACCTCTTTTCCTTACGCTTTCGACATCAGGATATGGCAGGAAACGCATACGAAGAGAGGCTTGGCACGGACAGGATGCTGCCGCTGGTGATGAGAATGGCATTGCCCGCGGTGGCGGCACAGATCGTGAACCTGCTCTACAACGTGGTCGACCGCATCTATATCGGCCACATACCCGATATAGGGACGGATGCCCTTGCCGGCATAGGCGTGACCAGCGCAATGATTATCCTCGTGTCGGCATTTTCCGCCATTGTGAGCGGAGGCGGCGCTCCCCTTGCGGCAATAGCCCTCGGTCAGGGCGACAGGGTGCGGGCCGAAAAAATCCTCGGAAACGGTTTTGTGCTCCTTCTCGTGTTCACCGTGCTCACGTCTGCAGTGGCATACATCTTCATGGAACCCATACTCCTGTTCACGGGAGCCTCGGAAAACACCATAGGCTATGCGACAGACTACCTTTCAATCTATCTTTTGGGGACGGTCTTCGTGCAGACCTCCGTCGGACTGAACACCTTTATAAATACACAGGGCCGTCCGGGAATAGCCATGCTGTCCACCCTGATAGGTGCGGTGATGAACATTGTCCTCGACCCGATCTTCATCTTTGTCTTCGACATGGGCGTGAAAGGTGCGGCAATTGCCACGGTCATCTCGCAGGCATGCAGTGCGGCCTGGGTGCTGAGTTTCCTCTTTTCCAAAAGGGCGTCGCTCCGCCTTGAAAAGCAATACATGAAACTCGACAGCAGGACGATACTTTCCATTCTCGGGCTGGGCATCTCCCCTTTCATCATGGCAAGCACCGAAAGCCTCGTGGGGTTCGTGCTGAACACCAATCTCAAGCATTTCGGAGACATCTACGTGAGTTCCCTTGCCGTGATGCAGAGTGCCATGCAGTTCGGAGGGGCGCCGCTGACCGGATTCGCACAGGGCTTTGTCCCGATTATGAGCTACAATTACGGGCACGGATATACTGACAGGGTGAAGGAGTGCTTCAAGGTCGTCGCAATCATCATGTTCTCGTTCAATGCGGTCCTGATGTCGTCCATGATTGCCTTTCCGAGAATCGTTGCGGGAATTTTCACCGAGGATGAGTCTCTCATCGCCTGCGTCGCCGCAATGATGCCGTATTTCCTTTCGGGAATCACGATTTTCGGGCTTCAGAGAGCCTGCCAGAACACGTTCATGGCATTGGGACAGGCGAAGATCTCGCTTTTCATAGCATTGCTGCGCAAAGTGATTCTACTCGTGCCTCTTGCCATCATTCTTCCGAAGTTCTGGGGCGTGAAAGGCGTCTTTGCCGCAGAAAGCATCGCCGATTTCTCTGCGGCAATCTGCTGCATCTCTATCTTCATCTTCGCTTTCCCCCGCATTCTCCGCAAAAGTCCCCGTACCTGACTTTAGTACCTACCGGAGCGGCAAGAACTGCTTACTCAAGCCGCCGGAGCATCAGAGTGCGCAGGATGCAAGGCACGGAGGGCGAGGAAGACGCAGCATACTGAAGTATGTGAGTACTTCCGAGTCCCGAACGTAACGCCGCAGGCTGCGTACTATCATGCTCCGGGATTATTGGTGGGCTGGGCGCAAAAGATCCAACACCACCTTCACCGGATTGAACGTCTCCAGCGGCACTTCGACGAACATGGTATTCCAGTCGCTCATGGCTCCGTTCCACAAGCCGGGCAATTCCAGAGCCTTGAGTTCCCGGCCCTGCCAACTCTTGGAACTGATGAATCCGGCATCATTGTCCACGTGGTCAAGCAGGTCGAAACTATTGCCCTTGTAATCATGGAGACAGCAAACTATGTCGACAGGGTTGAAGTGCGTAGCAGAAGAAAGAGCTGCCATTGCTGACGGATTTTCTTTGTTGATCTGAACGCTCTCGAGAATCTGGAGGGAGGTGGAGCCGTCCTTTTCCCTGATTATGAAAGGTCCTCCGCCGGGTTCGCCCTGGTTCTTGACCATGCCGCATACCCGTATAGGGCGGTTCAGTTTCTTTCTAAGATTGATTGCACGAGTCTTGCAGTCTCCGGCATAAGGCATTTCTATGCAGAGTTCCGTGCGCAGGAATTCTTCTATATCATTGCAAAGCAGCTGGCACTGTTCGCTCTTGAATACTTCGTCGGCCCCTATCGGATTATAGCCGGGGATGTAAGGCGCAGGTTCGAACATTTTGAAATTTGCGCCGGTAACGGCATCGAGCTCATTGAGATAGCCGAAAATCTTGTCCCGGAGTTCCACTGCCTTTCCGAGAAGGACTTTTTTATATTTCGCTGTAATCGGCAGGAGCCTTTCGTTTGCGACATTGTCGATGTTCTTTATGGACACGACCTCCTCCTCTATGTTGTTCAGGTTATGGATGAGCGCCCCGTGTCCTGCCGGACGGAACAGCAAGCGGCCGTCATCAGTCCGGAACGGACGGTTCTCCGTATCGACAGCCACAGTGTCGGTGGCCTTGTCCTGGAAAGTGAAGCGTATGTTGTATTTCACGCCATACTTTTTTTCGTATGCCTCCTTGACTTCGGCGTAGGCCGCCTCAAAAAGTTGCTTGTGCTCCGGAGAAATCGTGACCACGAGATTCGCCGAACCGTCTGCGTTCCTCATATAGTTCTGTGCCTCCACAAGGTGTTCGGCGAACGCCGTCCTTGTCTCCCCGTCGGCATACCTGTGGAATTTCAGGACACCCTTCGGCTTTGAACCGTAGTCAAGCCCGTCAGCAGTCAAAGTTTTGGAAAGGACTGATTTCCTGCACTCTGCAGTATCTTCCGGCTCGCCGAAAAGAGATTCGTCATAGAATGCGAATTTCTTTATCGAAGCGACGAATCTGGCGGCGGGAGAATCAGGGGCGACATCCTGCCCCGACTTCAGCGTTTCCAGCCCGCTGAAAAGATCCTTGAACATCCTGGAAGCAGCGCCGGATGCCGGCACGAACTTGCATTTTCCCGCTATTGTGGCGGAATCGTAATATGCGGCAGCGGCTTCGGCCTGAGCCTCGTCCAGCACGCATATTCCGTTCCCCGGGGTAGCAGGAGCCTTGATGTCCAGCCACGGGAAACCTTTTCTGAATTGCTCCACCTGACCTTTGACGGTCTGCACTGAGGAGCCTCTTTCTTCAATCTGTCTGATGTCTTCTTCTGTAAACATGGTCAATCAAGTTTTGTGTTGTATGTTTTTTATTGTATTCAGTCCACAAATATTTCCCTGCGGTACTTGTAGTTGCTCCGCATCTTCTCGAAATCCTGAGGCGCCATCCTGAACATGAAATCGTCCGTAAATATAGGATAGTTATATTGGAATACTGCCGTTATCTCACCCTGGTTCTTGCCTCTGAGGTCGAGTTTTACGGGCTGGTGCTCCGGAAGGTCGCTTTTCGGGTAGAAATCAAAAAGTTCCACTATGCCGAAATGGCGTGCTACGGCCTGGACGGAGGAAGCGGTCCCGTTCATCTTGCCCTGAAGCGAATAACCGGCTATGTGCGGAGTGGCTATGTCCACCATATCCATGAGTTCGAGGTTGATGTGCGGTTCGTTGCACCATGTGTCGATGATGACGGGCCCCAATTTCGGGATGGACTCCATCAGGGCTGCCTCATCCACGACCTCTCCCCTGGATGCGTTTATGAAGAATGTTCCCGGACGCATCAGAGAGAAGAACTGTGCGTCAGCCATATTTCTTGTAGTCTCGTCCAAAGGAGTGTGCATGGTGACTATATTGGAATTTGCAAGAAGATAGTCGAGGTTGCAGAATTTTTCCGACCCTTCCCTCTCCGCCCTCGGAGGGTCACAACGCAGTATTCTGAAACCGAGATGCTCTGCCATGTGCTCAATCTTCCTTCCGACATTGCCTACCCCCACTATGCCGATTACAGGATCGTCCAGTTTTATCGATTTCCTCGATGCCGTGCCGTACAATGCAGAAAACACATACTGCATGACGCCTCCTGCATTGCATCCGGCAGCATTATGGACCTCAATGCCGTGAGACGAACAATAGTCCTCGTCTATATGGTCCGTCCCGATCGTGGCAGTGGCTATCATCTTTACCGGCGTGCCGTCAAGCAACCCTGCGTTGCATACCGTCCTTGTCCTTATTATCAGGGCGTCAGCCTCCACGAGGTCGTTCCTCGTGATGCTGTTCCCGTCAATGTATGTCACGTCCGCATACGGTTCAAACACCCCTTCGAGAAAAGGGATGTACCTGTCTGCCACTATCCTTATCTTTTTCATGTCATCTTCAATTTTTGCATTTTTCTCGCCTCGGGCCTCATCTCAGCACTATGTCCCTAAGAAATCCGGTACGGGGGTCGTTTCTGACGAAGAGTTCGTCCTGCGCAAGCAAAAGATTGATTCCTTCAATCAATTCATTTTTCTTCATATACAGCCTGCTGCGTATCACGGAAGAGGCGATGCCGCAATACAGGACATTGTTCCGCACATACTTCGAAACAGTGTATGCCGAAGCTCCGGACACTTTGTCCCAGGCTTCATAAATCTTATGCTCATTCAGCCCCGACGATATGCCGAGGTCCCGTATCAACGCCTTCACTACCTCGTTCATCGAAGATTCGTTCTTCTTTGAAAGTCTGCCCGCCATGTTCTTATATCCTTTCAAAATGCCCTGCGGAAGTTTCGAAATAAGCCCTGTCGCTCGTCAGGGAATCCACTATTCCGGCCATCCTGACCTTGTTGCTGTCCGTAATGAAAATCTGCCCGAAATCACTGGTTGACACCATGGACAGAAGATTGGAAATCCTTGCCATGTCCAGTTTGTCGAACACGTCGTCTAGAAGAAGTACCGGGGCGAAACCGCATGCATTCTTCATTATTTCGTACTGGGAAAACTTCAAGGCGACAAGAAAGGACTTCTGCTGCCCCTGCGAACCGCATTTGCGTATGGGATGACCGTTCATTGTGAATATGAAGTCATCACGCTGAAGTCCGCATGTGGTATATCTCACAGCCCTGTCCCTGTCCAGAGAACTTCCAAAAAGCACTTCGAGGTCACCCCTGTCGAGGTCGGACCTGTACTCAATGTCCACTTTTTCCCGGCCGCCCGAAAGGATGGCATAGAATTTTTCAATCGCCGGCCTTATGTCCTCCGCAAACTTGCGCCTCGCACTATGGACCGGGACTGCGGCCGAGGCCATCCTCGCATCGATGACAGAAAGCAGGTCCGTATTGATGTCATGGCCTTTCAGCATGGTGTTGCGCTGGGCCAGCAGCCTGTTGTACTGCTGAAGGGTACGGAGATACTCCCTGTCCATCTGGGAGAGCACAGCGTTGACGAAACGCCGGCGGTCCTCGCCGGATTCGCTCACAAGAGAACTGTCCGACGGCGAAACCATCACGACCGGAAGGACTCCTATATGGTCGGAAACTTTCGGATATGGCTTGTCATCCCTCCTGACCTTCTTTTCGCCCTTCAATCCGACGCTTACTGAAAATCTGGACTCCGTCCCGTTGGGCATCCTGTACAGTCCGCCCAGGGAAAACTCTTCCGCACCATAGCGGAAATTGTATCTGTCGGAGGCGGAAAACGCACTCTTTGTCATTGACAGGTAATATATCGCATCCAGAAGATTGGTCTTTCCCTCCCCGTTGTTGCCGGATATGCAGTTGAGGTTCGGAGAGAATGACAGTTCCTGGAACTCTATGTTCCTGAAATTCGAAATGACTATTTTTTCTAAAATCGGCATCTCTTCGGGTTATCTTTGCAAAGATACCAAATTAGCGGCAAATAATTGTTGGATTGGACAAATTTTTATAAATTTGCGCCCTCATTGCTACATGAAGTTTATAAAAATCTGAAATATGTCATCAAAAGAAAACAACAAAGACAAAGAGAGAACCGAGGCAGTGGTGGAAGCAGTATCCAAGACGGATCTTTTCTTTACTGAACACAAGACGGCGATATTCGTAATCGTCACGGTAGTGGTCCTCGCCTGTGCGGGCATATTCCTTTATCATAAATATGGATACGCCCCGGCAAAACAAGAGGCAATGGAGCAGATGTTCCCTGCCGAAGAGAATTTCCGTAACGGGGAATATGAACTCGCCCTGAACGGGGACGGCAACGTGCTCGGTTTCTCACAGGTAATCGATGAATACGGCAACAAGGCAGGCAAGGCAGTGTACCTCTATGCCGGAATCTGCAATCTTGAACTCGGCAACTGGCAGGAAGCCATCGACTGCCTGTCTGCATACAAGGGCAAGGATGCAATCCTCAAGGCAAGGGCTCTCGCCTGCATAGGAGATGCCTATACGGGACTCAACGACTATGGCAAAGCCGTAGGATATTTCGAGAAAGCGGCCAAGGCGGCTGACAACATCTTCGCTGCTTCATACCTTCTCAAGGCAGGAATCACATACGAGGCTCTCGGAGACAACGCCAAGGCTCTCGCCTCATACAATGAAATCAAAGACAGATATCCGATGTCCATCGAAGGATATGAAATAGACAAATACATTTCCAGAATCGAGACAAAAATCAGCAAGTAGGATATGGGAAGAGCATTTGAATTCAGAAAAGAACGCAAATTCAAACGTTGGGGACACATGGCCCGTGTCTTCACAAAGATAGGAAAGGAAATAACAATTGCAGTAAAGCAGGGCGGACCTGACGTGACAGGAAACCCGAGACTGCGTGCGCTTCTCCAGACGGCAAGAAGCGAAAACATGCCCAAGGACAATATCGAGCGTGCCATAAAGAGGGCAAGCGACAAGGACCAGAGCGACTACAAGGAGGTGGTGTTCGAGGGATACGGTCCTCACGGAATCGCATTCCTGATTGAGGCTGCCACGGACAACAACAACCGCACGGTCGCAAACGTGAGGTCATATTTCACCAAGAGCGGCGGCTCTCTCGGCACATCGGGAAGCACCGAATACATGTTCGACCGCAAATGCATGTTCCGCATCAAGAGCGACAAGCCGGTGGACATGGATGAGCTTGAACTCGAACTGATAGATTTCGGCGGAGAGGAACTCTATGAGGAAGTTGACGAGGACGACAACGTGACTTACGAGATCTACGGAGAATATACTGCATTCAACAGCATACAGAAATACATCGAGGACAACGGCTATGAACTTCTTTCGGCAGAGTTCGTGAGGATTCCGAACGTGGAACTCAAGGATTTGCCGGCAGAAGACCGTGTCGAAATAGACAAGCTGATTGAAAGGCTCG
>CALVDU010000149.1 GCA_944326375.1 uncultured Bacteroidales bacterium
AAATAAACGAAGTTTAAAATATAAGATATGAATTTTCAGGAACTTATAACGGAAAGGCAGAGCACGAGAAAATATCTCGGAAAGAGCGTGGACAAGGTACTCGTGGAGAAATGCCTTGAAGCGGCGAGGCTTGCCCCGTCCGCATGCAATTCACAGCCGTGGCACTTCGTCGTGGTAGACGACAAGGACAAGATAAAGGAAATAGGGGAGGCTGCGGCAAGCCTCGGAATGAACAAGTTTGCGGCGGATGTGCCTGTCATTGTCGCCGTAGTCCTCGAAAAGATGAATTTCACGGCAAAGGTAGGCAGTATCCTCAAAAACAAGGACTACTGCATGCTTGACCTCGGCATTGCAGTGGAACATTTCTGCCTCCAGGCTACGGAAGAGGGGCTTGGGACATGCATCATCGGCTGGTTTGACGAAAAAAGGGTCGCCAAACTTCTCGGTGTGCCGAAAGGCAAGAGGATTCCGCTGCTGCTGACGCTCGGTTATCCTGACTGTGAACTCCGCAAGAAGATAAGGAAGCCGCTCGAAGAAATTTCCTCGTGGAACAGGTATTGATGCCCCTGAACGCCCGGCGTCCATGAGCAATTCGTATTATAAGGACTAAAGTTAAAATTATGGATACAAAGCAAACGCAGAATACTGCGAAAGTTTATTTCACGGACTTCAGGTGCAGGCCTGACGAAGGTCCGGTGGACAAATTGAAACGTCTCATCAAGGCCGCCGGAATGTCCGAAATCGACATGGACGGCAAATTCGTCGCCATAAAGATGCACTTTGGGGAACTCGGCAACATGAGTTTCCTGCGTCCGAACTACGCCAAAGCCGTTGCGGATATGGTGAAGCAGGCAGGCGGAAAGCCTTTCCTCACAGACTGCAACACCCTCTATCCCGGCAGCCGCAAGAATGC
This sequence comes from uncultured Bacteroidales bacterium, assembly GCA_944326375.1. Lineage (GTDB taxonomy): Bacteria > Bacteroidota > Bacteroidia > Bacteroidales > UBA932 > Cryptobacteroides. The sequence continues at coordinate 914 of CALVDU010000149.1, forward strand.
CATAGAGCATCTTTACTGCGCTTGGGAAAACGGCTTCACCCCATTGTCGGCAGGCTGTCCGGTAATCATTGGCGACGGTCTGAAAGGCACTGACGACATTGCAGTCCCGGTTGAGGGAGGGGAATATGTCAAGGAGGCAAGAATAGGACGAGCCGTAATGGATGCAGACATATTCATTTCCCTGACGCATTTCAAGGGACATGAAATGACCGGTTTTGGCGGGGCAATCAAGAACATAGGCATGGGCTGCGGTTCACGTGCCGGCAAGAAGGACCAGCACTGCAACGGAAAGGCAATCATCGACGAGTCAAAATGCCGCGGCTGCAAGAGATGCCTTGCGGAATGCGCCAACAACGGGCTTGAGTTCAATGCTGAAAAGAAAAAGATGACCGTCAATTCTGATAATTGCGTGGGCTGCGGACGCTGCATAGGGGCATGTAATTTTGACGCAATCGACTTTGCCCAGGATGCAGCCGTAAAGGAACTCAACTGCCGAATGGCTGAGTATGCAAAGGCCGTGGTCTATGGAAGGCCGAATTTCCATATTTCAATAGTGTGCGACGTTTCCCCGACATGTGACTGCCATTCGGGAAATGACGTGCCGATAATTGCTGATGTTGGAATGTTTGCTTCATTCGACCCTCTGGCATTGGACCAGGCGTGTGCGGATGCCTGCCTCAAGCAGACTCCGCTCCCGAACACACAATTGACGGAAGCAATGCAAAGCCCGGACTTCCACGGAGGACACGACCATTTTGACAACCTCAACCCTAACACCGAATACAAGTCATGCCTTGCCCATGCCGAAAAAATAGGTCTCGGCACACGGCAATACGAACTCATTAAGGTACGATAAGACGAAGAGACCCGTTGCGGAGTCTGCAGCGGATCTCTTTTTTCAGTATCACGAATGGTCAATAGGACAGAGTAAATGACACGTATTCGGAAGATGCCAATGCCGTATTGCCATAAAATATCTGAACAAAAAATTTCAGGTTATGCGTACCGCTTGATGACATGTGGAGTTCAGAGTATGGCATGAACAGCGTAAAATCCTCGTATATGGAAGATTCGTAGCGTGGTGTAAAGGAATCACCCACTGATACCTTGCCGTCTATGGTCTTGTACGACCCGTTGTAGTCGGACAGGGCAGTGCCGCTTTCGAGATAGAAATAGGCATTGCAATTGCCGGTCTTGCCAAGCATTCTGTCTGTGGAAAATCTGACATGGATTGTCATGCCCTTTACGCCTTCGCTGTATTGGTTGTAGTCAACCCAAACTTTTTCGATTTCGACGGAGGGCCCCAAAGAAGCCTGGCTCACATCTACACGAACCTCTTTGCTCCCGGACTTTACCTTAAACCAGTCGGAGCGCGTGCTGCCCGTATTGTTTGCAGTCCACCGGATTTTGAACGATGAGGATGTCTTGTCCGAAACAGAACACCATGACGGGAGCAATGTCACTTCGTAGGAAGGTCCGTCTGTTCTCACGTAATAGGTTTCTGAACCTCCTTCCGCAGAATAAGTCGACGATATTGCCGTCTGGTTGTCCACTTTCAGATATGAGGCCTCTGCGGAAGCCTGGAGCGTGAAATTCTGCGAGTAGATTTTGTTGCCGCTGTACCACAGTTCGATTCTGTAGGTGCCGGGGACATAACTGCCTCCGGAATTGTTTCCCCAACCTGTAAGTTGTTTGCTCCATCCGTTGCCGGAATGGACTGTAATGTCTGTAGAATACGAATATCCTGACGGAGAATTGGTTCCTGTTTTGAGAGTTCCGTCCGGATTGAAAATTTTCACATATAGTGTGATGTTCTCTGACTTGCTGCATAAACCGTCATAGTGGATTCGAGGCCGGAGGTATTTGATTTCACTCGCTTGTAATGTGCTATAGAAAGTCTCTGCATCTTCTCCCTTGCCGCTCGTGCCGAAATCTATCTTGTGGATGTTCATGTAGCCTTTGGAGGCACTCTGTTGTCGCATACGCTCTTCTTCGGCCTTTCTCCGCCTTTCTTCTTCCGCTCTCCGTTCTGCCTGAGCTATTGCGGAATCGCATTTGCTTATCCATGAATCAAGGTCGTTGTCGTCCGGTTTGTCAGGACAGTCTTTTGCTGCCGTGAACTGGTCTCGGGCAATGCGGTATTCTCCCTTGTTGTAGAACGAGATTGCCTGGTTTCGGGTGAAGTTGTAGCAGTCCTGCGCCAGGACAACCGTGGCACAGGACAATATCAGCAATGCTATTGCAAACAGTCTTTTTGTCATGGTCAATATATTGTGGTTGATTTGCTTATGAGTTTGTTGCCGTTGCACCATATCTCTACTTTGAGGGAGCCCGGCGAATATACGCCACCATCATCGCTGCCCCAACCGGACAGGTCTGCCGTGCCTCCCGATGAATAGACAGTAATGTCTCTACTGAAAGTATAGGAAGACGAGTATTTTGAAGCATTGTATTTCAGATAGCCGTTGTTATATATTTTCGCAATCAGTTTTACGTCGTGTCCCTCTTTGGAATCCAATGATTTATACTTAAGCCTCATGTAAAGATATTTGATGTTTTCGGCATAGAGTTTCTCACCCCATTCCCCATCGTCTGCCTTGAACTCTATCGACAGCGGCTTCATGAATCCCACCTTTTCAGCCGCTTTCTCGAAATCCTGCCGGTATTTTTCATCCAACTGCAAAGCGCTAGCCCAGAATTCCGCAGCCTTGTCCGTATTTCCGATTCGTGCCTGAGACTTTGCGGCTGTTGCCCATTGCTCTGCGACAGTGGCCGATATGCTGGAGAAGGAGCCCTTCAGTGCTATGCTTTCGCAATAGTCATCATTGACGGAACTGAAAAGGTTTTCATCTCGTATGATTTCGTCTATCAATTTTTTTGCGTTTATCAATGATTCAGCCGAAGGTTTGTCCTGTTTCAGAATATCCCAGCATTCAGAAACACTCTGCATATAGCCTTCATAATTGTAGCGTGCTTCGACAGCAAGTCCGTTCGGGATAGCCAATGCAGCAATCATTGCGGCTGCACCCAATGCCGAGGCAATCCAGGTGCTCTTGCCGTTGATTTTGTAATCCATGAGTTTCCATGCGGAAATCCCGTTCCTGCGTATCTGGAAAATTCCGAAGACGATGAATGAACCGATTATGTAGCCTAACAGATGCCAAACCGACGGAGTCAGGCCGTTAGGGACTAATGTTACCATATAGCTTACGCATTGTGCTGCAATATACAGCCAAACCCCGAGGCGGTTATATTTCCACATCATCCATCCGGCTACTGCACCTAACGCGCTGCATATTGCTGCCGCACGGAACGCTCCGATGTATTCGTAGTTGTTTCTCACAGCAATGCAATAGAGCACAGTGCACAATATGCCTGCTACTATGGAGAACCATATCCACACGTTGACGAACCAGTTGCGTTTTCTCTGGGCTGGTTCATCGGTATTTATCCCGTCGGACGGCGGAGTGTAGCCCACTGTAGCGTTCGGGTCGGCGGAATGTTGTGCGGCAGAAGTATCGGTGTCAACGGTCTTGCGGGTCTCTTTGGTTTTGTCTTTCTTTTTCCGTTTCGGGGCGGAGGCTGGCTTTATCCACGGAGCGGCAGGGCACTCGCCATTGAGGATTGCCTTGGCATACTCGTGCAGTTGTGCAGCGGTCGGCCTGTCCCAGGTCTCCTTTGCGATGCAGGCTGCGAGAGTGTCCTTCAGAGTCTGCGAGAAATCGCCTTTGATG
>CALVDU010000150.1 GCA_944326375.1 uncultured Bacteroidales bacterium
AATGCCCCTTCCGGGCTGTTTCGGATTTATGTCTGAGCCTCCGCTCATGTGGCAGACCCAGTCGCCCCGGGACATGAAGTCGTCCTTGTAGTCGTTCTTGTCCTCGTTTAGGCTGTATACGGTGGAATCCATGCCTGCCCACTGCAGCCAGTATCGTGCTCCTTCCGCAAATCTCGGCATTCCTGAGGTTTCGAGTATTGAATTAGGGTCCTTGGCCGACTTCCTTGCAATGTTGCCCATTCCTCCGCCTATCTTGACGGCATCTGCGCTGACCACGGTGCCCTTGACGAATTTCCTTCCTGCGGGAACCATGTTGTCGAGGGTCACATATCCTTTGTCTCCTTTCTCGAATTCGAATGTGCCGAGATAAATCCATGTGCCTCCGCCCATTTTCTGGTTTACGATGAATTCGGATTTGCCCCCGGCATGCACTACGCTGTAGTGTGCGGATTCGGAACTGTTCGGGAGAGTTTTGTATGAGACATAAACGGCATATTCGCCTTTTTCAGGAATTTCAGGTGTCCATACCGCCCTGGAAGTTCTGTTTGTCCTCGTTTCCTTTTCCAGACAGGCTATTTTCCGTGCCGTGCCCATTGTGAAAGGGTTGTCATGGCCGGTATAGACGGCTTTTGCGTCTGCGAATCCGCTTCCGCAGTTCTCCCATTTTCCGCTTTCGGAGTATGTGCCGTGCAGCCTCATGCCTGAAGTCGCCCCTATGATGATGCCGTCGCCGAGGTCTGCCGCATGAATCTGTTCCGTAGCCGATGACGAGGAGAAATCCGGATCATTGTCCACTATTATTTCTTCCGTGCGGAAGTCCCTCTCTCTCGGCAGCATCACGTATGCCCCCGCATTTTCGAGCATGGGAACGAGGTAGGGAAGCACGAAACTCTGTGTGAAAAGGTCTTCAGCCGTCTGGAAGAGCCGCGGCCGCTGCCATCTCCATCTGCCGCTGCCCTGATCATAATAAAGTCCGTGGCTTTGCCACAATGCGATATGTCTGCCCTCGAGTCCGTCGCTGAACTTCATGCCGTCGACAGCCTCGACTATTGGACATGTTCTCTGCGGCACCTTTTTCAGCCGGTATGTTTCCGTGTCAGGGGTTCCGCTGAAACCCAATTCTCCCGTCGGAAGTTCATTCATCCTTATTCCTGCGCTGTAGATCCGTCCGATGCCGTAACTCCTGTATCGTGGCGGAAGGAGTTCTTTCAGCCTGTCCGTGAACCATTTTTCATCTCCGTATCTCCACGGTATGTCGCTCAGGCTTACCGTGAAGTACATGTCGAGGACATTGCCCCTTTTCATGACGGCCTTGAGGGTAAGCTTCGATTCCACTCCCGTCCTTTCCGAAACCAGCCTGTCGAGAGAGTCGCATACCGGTTTGAAGTCTTCGAGTATCCGGCTTTTGCCGGACATGCTGCAGGACAGCAGTACGGCCAATGAAATAGAAATTATGTATTTCAGCATTTCTTGTCCCTTATTGATTTCAATCCTATTATGAGGATGATTGAGCAGGAAACGGCAAGTCCGAGGCAGTCGGCAAGCAGGTCGCCCGTATCCTTGCTCCTGTATCCTGAAATTCCCTGGAGCAGTTCGATTGCCCATCCCATCAGCGTTCCGGCGATGAATACGACGGCAATGAATCCCGACAGCCGTTTCCTGCTCCTGCCGACTTTCGGAAATGCAAGGAAACATATCAGAGGAAAGGGCATGAAAAGGAAGAAATGTGCCGCCTTGTCTAGCGGAATGTCCATCCACCTGCTGCCCAAATCAATGCTGCTCCTGAAATTCCAGAAGCAGCAAACGAAAAGTCCGAGCAGGTAGACTGCCAGCAGGATGCGCGATATGGCGGTTCTCCTAACGGGCATATTTGTCCACGATGGCTTTCATCTTGTCATATTGTTCTTCCATGCTGCGCAGCAGTTTGTACTGGGCATGAGTCCTGACAAGATTGTGTTCCGGATATGCGGTCTTGTAGTATTTGTCCCCGTCGATGTAGTCCATCAGGAACCTCAGTACCTGTTCGTATGTGATGTATCGTGCCGAAAATGCGAGCCATTCGATTTCGGAGTCCGTAAGATTGCCTTTCCTCTGCGAAAGATATCCCTGTGTGTAGGCTTCGAACATTTCAATGGACATGGACACCTTGCCGAGGTCCTTGTCGTCTTCGGCGCCCGTGTTGGTATAGGAACGGATTGCATCACCGAAGTCGTTGAGGGATGTGCTGCTCATGCAGGTGTCGAGGTCGATTACGCAAAGCACCTCTCCCTTGTCGTCGAATAGGATGTTGCTGATTTTCGTGTCGTTGTGGGTAACTCTGGTCGGAATTGTGCCGTCCTCGACCTTGCTCCAGAATTCGAGCATTTCCTGTCTGCGGCCGTCTATCCAGCCGATTTCTTCAGCGAGGTCCTTCACACGTCCTGCGGCATCTTTCCTTATGGATTCGTCCCATTGTTCAAATCTCCACCTGATGTTGTGGAAGCCTTTGATTGTCTCCGACAGCGGAGTCGTGAAATCGGAAAGCTGCGCCTGGAATTTGCCGATGCCTTCGCCTCCCTTGTATGCCAGGGCAGGCGTGTCCGCTTTCTCGTATGTGACGGAGCCTTCTATGAACAGGCATACCGCCCAATAGTTCCCGTTTTCATCCTTGTAGTACAGGTCGCCTGCAAGGGCTTTGCTTTCTTCCCCAGTCATAGAGTCCCG
>CALVDU010000151.1 GCA_944326375.1 uncultured Bacteroidales bacterium
TGCCACGAAGTCAGGAGTCGACACGAGGTAAGGAGCCTTGATAGGGGAGTCGCCGAACCTGAGGTGCGAGCAGGTATATCCGCCGGACTTCTTGGAGTCGTAGTCGAAATATCCCTGGCAGTATTTCGAGGTATGGTCACCGATGATCTTGATCGTGTTCTTGTTTGCGCCCACAGTACCGTCGGAGCCGAGTCCGTAGAACTTGCATTCTGTCGTGCCCGGTTTTACGATGCTGACTTCTTCCTTTACAGGAAGCGACCTGAATGTCACGTCATCAACTATTCCGATCGTAAAGCCGTTCTTTGGCTCTGCAAGCTCGAGATTGTCGAAGACTGCGATGATCTGTGCCGGGGAAGTGTCCTTTGAGGAAAGACCGTAACGTCCGCCAACGATGAGAGGAGCGTTGTCCTTGCCCTGGAACAGGGCCTTGATGTCAAGATAAAGAGGTTCTCCGAGTGCTCCAGGTTCCTTTGTCCTGTCGAGGACCGCAATCCTCTTTACGGAAGCAGGGAGGACTTTCATGAAATATTTTGCGGAGAACGGCCTGTACAGCCTTACTATGAGAAGACCGTATTTCTTGCCCTGGGATGCGAGGTAGTCGATCGTTTCCTTGACCGTCTCGGTGACGGAACCCATGGCGATGATGATGTTCTCTGCGTCTGGCGCACCGTAATAGTCGAAAGGTCTGTATTCCCTTCCGGTAGCCTCGCTGATTTCGCCCATATACCTTGCAACGATGTCGGCAACGTCATCATAATATGGATTGCAGGCTTCGCGTGCCTGGAAATAAACGTCCCCGTTCTGGGCCGTACCTCTCGTTACAGGAGCGTCCGGATTCAATGCCTTTGCCCTGAACCTTGCGAGGGATTTGGTGCTTATCATGCCCCTGAGCACATCCTCGTCAATCAGTTCGATCTTCTGGATTTCGTGTGATGTGCGGAATCCGTCGAAGAAATGGAGGAAAGGAACGCTTGACTTGATTGTGGAAAGGTGTGCCACTGCCGCAAGGTCGAGAGCCTCCTGCACTGATGCGGATGCGAGCATTGCGAATCCTGTCTGGCGGCATGCCATGACATCCTGATGGTCACCGAATATTGAAAGGGCATGTGATGCAAGTGCACGCGCCGACACGTGGAATACCGTCGGAAGCAGTTCTCCTGCAATTTTGTACATGTTCGGAATCATGAGCAGGAGTCCTTGTGACGCCGTGAATGTGGAAGTCAGCGCTCCTGCCTGAAGGGAACCGTGTACAGCACCGGCTGCACCTCCTTCGCTCTGCATCTCAGTGACTTTGACTGTCTCCCCGAAAAGGTTCTTCTTTCCCTGTGCAGCCCATTCGTCGACATATTCTGCCATTGTGGACGAAGGGGTTATAGGGTAGATGGCAGCGTGCTCACTGAACAGGTAAGCAATGTGTGCGGCAGCATAGTTGCCGTCACATGTGATGAATTTTTTTTCGTTTGCCATAATCGTTCTGTAGGTTTTTTATTTTATTTCAGTTTGTTTTCCGTGTCCGGTAACGAAATCAACCATTCGGCAAATTTAGTGATTTTTTATTATAAAGTTCTTTAGGACAGAAATCTTTTCGGCAAAAAAGCGGTTTCATGCAGAGGCGGGCCGCAAAGTCCTGCAAAAACTTTGTGGCCCGCCTTGTCCGTGTGCCCTGCCTTCGGGCAGGAGCGTGCTCCGGTCAGAGCTTTTCTACGATGATGTTGTCAATGAATGCCCTATGGCCTTTCTGCGCCGTATCCGGGACTATCCTGATCCGTGTGGAAGATGTCGCTCCTCTGATCACGGTGCTTACGGTCTTCATCGAGCACGGTACTGTGAACGTGTTTTCGAATACGGACGTTTCTGCCGTGCCTCCGCCTGTGACTTCAACCGATATCTTGCCGCTGTCCGTGGTCGTCTTTCCCTCGTCCCACCATGGGCACCAGTCGAAGCTGAGCCTTACGTCCGCCGTTCCGCTTATGCCAAGTTCAGGTGTCTGCACATGGGTAGGGTTGGTGTTCCAGTTGCCGAGCTTGAGCATGCCGAAGACCACGTGGGCCTGGTATCCGCTCCAGCCTTCCAGACCGAACTGCCCGTTGATGAAATCCTCCGTGAAGCTTACTTTCGAGGCGTCATCGAAGAAAAGATAATTTATCTGGTCTTTCGGTTTCACCACGACGGTGGCCGGTTCGGAGAGGCTGGCTGCACTCTTCGTGTCCGAAGGCCTGAATCCCCATGCCGAACGGAGGTAGTCGCTTCCCCAGACAAAATTGTCGAACCTTTCGCAGAGGACATATCCGGATTCGTCGGCAGCGGACGGGGTGGTAAATTCATATGTCAGATACTCGGAGTCGGCATGCGCATCGTCTGCCGCAAGTGCCTTTACCCTGAATATGTACGCGGTCTGCGGTTCCAGGTTTCCTGTTACTATGGCCGGCCTGTAGCTGTAGCCGTTGGCAAAGTCGATTTCGGTGACGGCATTGAGCGGAGAGTCAGGAGCGGACTCCTTGACAAGTTCAAAATGGTATCTGGTCGTGCCCTCCACATCGTCCCATCTGAAGAAAAGGGCGTTGTGGGTGACTTCTTCCGACAGGCGCACAGGAGTTGCGAGCATTTCCTTGCTTATCTGGCGGACTTCTGTCTGTGCTTCAGCCTCATCGCCGCTTCCGGAAACCGTCCTGAACACGACTGTACCGTTGCGGTTCTCTGCATTTGCCCCTACTGAAATGATGACATCGGTTTCCCCGCTTTCTCCGGAATCAGGACTTACCGAAATCCATTCGGCGTCAGGGACGGCAGTCCATCTGGTGTTGGATGTGACCTTGACGGTATGCTGGTCCCCTTCGCTCGGGAAGGTAAGCTCGTTCATGTCAACTCCTATGACCGGGATGTCGGAGGATGCCGGGACGATCAGGATGTTGTCCAGTGCGAACCTTTGCTTTGCTGCAATCTCCTTGTCCGATTCTATCCTGAATTTCGTTTCGGCTGTCGCACCTATGATGTTCACGGTCTCGGTCTTCCATTCCTTTGTGTCCCTGCCTCCCAATTCGATGGTGTTCCTGTCGGCAGTCCCGCCTCCGGAAACTGACAGGTGGAGAATGGTGTTGTCTCCTGGATACGGGAGCACGTCAAAGGTGACGGTGAAGTTGCCGGCAGTCCCGAGTGCAGGCGTTTCGAGCATTCCGTAGGCCGAGGATGAACCGAATTTTGCAACTCCCACATAGCCGTAGACCGCACTTCCGTTCCAGCCTTTCAGGGTGTTGGTGCTGTTCCTGAACTCTTCGGTGAAGGAGGCGAAATAGCTTCCGGTGGAACCGTTGGAGAACGTGCCGGCAGGCACATTCAGCGATGTGGCCCCTTTTTCGTCCGTGGCGCGCAGCCCGTATCCTCCGAGTATATAGTCAGGTCCCCAGATGAAGTTGTCGAACCTTTCGCAGATGACGGCGTCAGGAACGGCTGCAGGGGCCGCTTCGGTGGTGAAATCAATTTCCGCCCATCCGGAGTCGATCTTGCCCTGTCCGGACTCTTCTCCCTCTTCAGCTGACGTTACGGGCCTCATGACCCTGAACTTGTATGCAGTTGAAGGTTTCAGGCCTCCGAAGGACATGATTCCGGCACTTTCGAACTTGCCCTCTTTACAGTCCTTGTTCAGGAGGGTGCTCCCTTCCAGAAGTTCAAAGCGGTAGGTCCCGTCATTCGCCGGTTCTTCGGTTATCGCCCATTGGATCGAAACTGTCCTGTCGGTCAGCTTTACCGCCTTCGGCCTTGGCGTTTCGATTTGCGGGACGTCGGATTTGTCCCGGACATTTATTGTCTGTTCCGCATAGCCTTCCGAGCCGTTGCAGTCCGTGACTTTGACGGTAACTGTCTTCTTGCCCGGAGTCTCGTATATGACTTTTTCCTCATATCTGTTTCCGGTTATGCCGTCCCCGAAGTTCCATTCGTATGTGAAAGGAAATTCTCCTCCTTTCAGGTCAATGGTGAAAATCGCTTCTGATTCCGTTACGGGTTCCGAAGGGGATACCGTGAAACTGACCGTCAGAGGGTCCGGAACCAGTTCATTCTTCTTGCAGGATGCGAATATGGCAATCGCTGCAGCGGCAATCATAAAAAATCTTTTCATTCTCGGATTCATTTGTAGTTTTCAATGGAAAATTCTTTTGGCCGTTCCATGCTTTCCTTGTATTCGTTGCCGAAACGGTCAGTGACGGTAATTTCAAGGGTGCTGGTGGCCTCCTTGGCAACTGCCTTGAAAAAATGCTCGTTGACGGAAGTAGCGAACACGTCCGTCTTGGATGTGCCTGCCATGCTTTTCCCGGTGTAGGCCACAAGGTGCAGCGGGTCACGTAGAGAGACTTTCTCCACATCGAGCTTCCTGCCGTTCTCGGTCACTTCCACTTTCCATTCAGGGTCCCAGTTCCAGACGTTTATGTAGACGGCATTGTCATTGCGCCTTACGGACCAGTCGAAAGGATTGTCCACATAGTTGTCGATGAAGCCGTCTTTTGCGGATTCGGAACCTCTGCAGTCATCCCTGGTGATGAGCACTTCATTCCCGTCGTATGTCCTGAATTGGAAATTGACATCCCTGCCGACAGGCTTGTATTGCCATTCGAGTTCGTCTCCGCTGACATCGAGGATCGTGTATCCGCCGGGTGCCCCGTCCTGGCATATGTGGATTCCCGGCGTGTGCTTGCCGGACCACCACCATGTCGCACATATCGCTCCGGCATTGTGCTCCATTATGTTGTCATAGTAGCCTTCTACATTCCAGTTGTAGACAAGGTGCGTATGTCCTGTAAAGATGTGCACGTCCCTGAAATCGTCGATGACTGTCATCAGATCGTCATAATTTTCGAGAACCTTGCCTCCGGTCTTGTTGTGGATATGGGAATGGGAGGCCAGTACGAGTGTCCTGTCCTTGTCCACGTACGACAAGTCCTTCTTGAGCCATGAGATCTGTTCCGGAGTGATGCGCACGTTGTAGGTCGTTGCGCCGCTGCCGTCGTTGGTGCATTCTATATCGTCAAGCACGACATAATGTATTTTCCCGATGTTGAACGAGTAGTATGTCGGCCCGAGGGCGGCCTTGTACTTGGAGGCCGTGGCATAGTCCCCTACAAGCCAGTTCCCGCTGTATCCGGATTCATGGTCATGGTTCCCGATGGTATGGAAGATGGTCAGGCCCTGCACTTTGTTGATTTCCTCCAGATAGTCGGCGAAGAAGAAGCTGTTGGTGTACCAGAACGTGTCCCATGTCATGTCCCCGAGGGTAAGCCCGTAGACAGGGACGGTGGTCCCGGCTACAGTCCCGTTGATATCCTGTATGAAGGACTGGAATTGTTCCACGTCATTGTTTTGCGGTCGGCCGGCCAGGTGCATGTCTCCAAGGACGAGTATCCTGTGCCTGTCTTGCTCCTTTTCCTCCTCAAGTTCGAAGTCAATTCTTTCCATGTATGACTCCGACCCGTCGGTGTGCTTGAAGAACAAAGGCACGACTCCGTTGTTGCTTGCACACTTGTAGCCGGACGGTATGGATATGAATATATAGTCATCGGTCTTCTTTTCGGACTCAATCCAGTACATTCCGTACGCGTTTGTTGCGGCAACGTCTTTTCCGTCGCTGACCACGACTCCTTCTATAGGAGTGCCACCGCAATGGACTATTCCTTTGACATTTTTCCCTTCGATGTCGGGTATTTCATCTCCAGTGATGATGGCTATGTATGATGTCGCCAGCATCTGGCTCCTGCCGTCCCTTTGCAGCGATATGTCGTAGATGCCGGTCTTCAGTTCAGACGGCACCGTGAAGGAAAACAGGTTTTTCCCGAGGACGTTCACTCCGGTTTCAAAGGTGTCTTCGCCTTCTATGGTCAGGATGTCGCCTTCGGTTATGCCTTCTGCATGGAACTTTACTTCATCCCCGGACTTCACGACAATGTTCTCCGGAATTTCAACGCCTGAAATGTGCCAGTTCCCGTCTGTGGCGGCAGGCACATCATCGGGCTCCTGTGCGCCCGTCGGTTCGCTGCATGCGCACACGACGGCGGAAAGTGCAATTAAGATGATGTATATCGGTTTCTTCATGTCTCAATAGTTGATCAGTATCCTGGGTTCTGGTCGAGCTGCGGGTTGGCGTCGCGTTCGGACTGGAGTATAGGGAACAGGAGCCTGCGCTTGTCGAATGTGGAAGGCCTTGCCTCCACAAGGCGGTCGGCCTCCGAAGCGTCAGGATTTATGACGGCCCTCATGTCCCTGTCCGGATTGTCCATGTCCACCGTGCCGCAGTACCTCCAGATGTTTCTTGTCAGGGCAGTTTCCGCTACCTTCCTGCCTGTCTTGTTTCCGGCGGCGTCATATTCGTCCCAGCGGATGATGTCTTCATAGCGGAATCCTTCTCCGGCCAGTTCTATTGTCCTTTCCCTGCGCACGAGTTCTCTGACCTGGGCCTGTGTGGCATATCTGGACCTGTCCGCCGCTATATGCCCCCTCGTGATCCTGATGTTGTCGATTATGTCGAGAGCCTTGTCGAGGTCCTGCTGCGTTTCGGATTCCACGTACGCTTCCGCCAGGGACAGGAGGACTTCTGCGTAGCGGAAAATTATTGGGCATACGCTGTCGTCCCTCATGCCGCTGATGTACTGTGCAGGGCCCGGCCATGCATATTTTGCGAACAGCATTCCGGTATGCGAGGCATTGGTGGCCGCAAGATAGTAGTCGGTGTTCGCCTTGCCGTCAATCTCCCTGTCAAGCATGTTGAATACGCGGTCCTTGCCATCCAGGGGCATTTCCCATTCCATTCCGGAATAGAGGACGGTCTTTGCAAGGCGCGGGTCCCTGTTCGCGAACGGATGAGTCTCGTCGTAGCCCGAGTCCTGGTCTGTGATGAGCTTGCCGTCCTTCATCTCGAACATTTCCACGAGATATGTGGTCGGCACAAAGGATGCCCAGCCTCCGTCCGCATTGTTGAAGAACCGGATTGCATCACCGTATTTCGCCACCGTCTGGATATGCTGGTATGAAACGATGATCTCTTTCGAGCCCTGTCCCTCCATCGAGAACATCTTGAGGAAGTTGTCGGCGTCTTCAAGCTGGTAGCGGTGCAGCGAAACGAGCCTTTCGCCATATTTGATGACATCGTCCCAGTTGCCCCAATAAAGGTTGAAGCGCACGAGCATCGCCAGGACAGCGCCAGTCGTAAGGCGTCCGGAAACCTGATAGTTGTCGTCGCTTATCTTGTTTTCGGCCGCCCATTCAAGGTCTTTGAGGGCAAAGGCCCTTATTTCTTCTGCAGGTATGCGCGGGAGCTTGGCGTCATCGTCGGTGTCGGGCACGAAATCCATCTTGACGGCGTCGCCATACCAGTTGGTGATCAGCGCGTGGCTGTATCCCCTTATCGCCCTTGCCTGTCCGAGTATGTCATTCTTCTGTGCCTCTGTGATCTTGTCGGCAGGGACCCTGTCTATGTTTTCTATCACATAGTTGCAGCGGCGTATGGTCTCATATTGCTTCCACTTGTTCGGGGCGGCTACCGGGGACATGCTTCCCTTTGCCACGTCGTTGACGTTGGATGTGTTCGTGAAGTTGTAGGCTATGTCGGAATATCCTTCCTCATAGAAAATGGTACGGCTACCGTTGTCGTTTGCGCACCACCAGTTGTAGCAGGCGGTAAGTGCCGAATAGGCGTCGTCGGCATCCTGCCAGAACAATTTGTCGTTCAGGCCGTCTTTCGGTGCAAGGTCAAAAAATCCTTCGCATGAGGACAAGGTCAGCGACAATGCGCCCAAGACACCGATCAACAATGATTTATTATTTTTCATATTGTGTATCCTTATCTGAAAATTAGAATGTTATGTTAAGGCCTATCGAATGGCTCATGCTCGTCGGATACCAGTTCATCTGGCCGGACGGTACTTCAGGATCTATATTGAAAGGGAGAGAATCGAATGTGTACAGGTTTTCTCCCGCATAATAGATCTGTATCTTGTCGACTCCGATTTTTCTGGTAAGCCTTTGCGGGATGGTGTATGAGAAGTTGACTGCCTTGATGCGCAGATAGCTCGTGTCCATGCACCAGAAATCTGTCCTTACTCTGTTCGGATTGTTGACGGAATCATCGTTCTTCATGTAGGCGCGCGGCCATGTGGCGTCCGTATTTGAAGGACTCCATGAGTCGAGCCACACCGTACTCGGGTGTGACGAGTCGCCTCCGAAGAATCCGGCCACCTCGTCGCCGAAATACCTGTTCACGTCAGCGGCCCCCTGAAGGAGAATGGACAGGTCGAAGCCTTTCCATCCGGCGCTGATGCTCAGGGCGAAGGTGTGGACCGGATATGTCGAACCGTTCACGACCCTGTCGGCTTCTGTGATTTCCCCGTCCTGGTTCGTGTCCACTATCCTGAGGTCTCCTCCTTTGAACGGCACGTTGAACGGGTTCCCGTAGAGGGCCTCGTATTCTGCGGCTTCTTCGTCGCTCTTGAAGATTCCCTTCGTCTTGTAGACATAGAATGAGCCATAGGCTTCTCCTATCCTGTTTATGCTGTAGCCGCTTATTATCTCGTCGACTCCGGAAAGTTCGAGAATCCTGTTCTTGTTGTATGCGTAGTTGGCCGATGCCCCAAGGCGGAAATCATTTCTGAAATTGTGGTTCCAGGAGAGTGACAGTTCGACTCCGGTGTTGAGCATGGAGCCGATGTTGTCCTGGAAGTCGCCCGAAATGCCGAAGGTCCACGGAGCCTTGACCGACATGATTATGTCCGTGGTAAGGCGGTTGTACCAGTCTGCGCTGAGCGTGAAGTCCTTAAGGAAGGTGGCATCGAGCCCGACT
Organism: uncultured Bacteroidales bacterium; assembly: GCA_944326375.1. Taxonomy (GTDB): domain Bacteria; phylum Bacteroidota; class Bacteroidia; order Bacteroidales; family UBA932; genus Cryptobacteroides. Next base: position 8,819 of record CALVDU010000151.1, read on the forward strand.
CCGTATGTGGTCGACTTTTCCCATGTTATGGACTCGACCTTGTGGTCGACGACCGTGATGCCCTGCTTGAGTTCCCCTCCGAACGGGTAGTTCTTGTCGAGGGCCAGTGACGGGATGCTTGGATAGTAGTCGCTGTTGACGGCATTCTGGTTGCCGAGCATTCCCCATGACGCCCTGATTTTCAGGTTCTGCAGATATGCTCCGGCTGCAGACATCCACGGTTCTTCCGTAATTCTCCAGCCTGCCGATACTGAAGGGAAGTAGCCCCAGCGGTAGTCTTTTGCAAAGCGGGACGACGCGTCGGAACGGAAATTCACCTCAAGCAGATATTTTCCCTTGTAGTCATAGTTGATTCGCCCGAACCAGGACATCAGCGCCAGTTCCCTGGTGTATCCGCTGTTCGTCTGGGTGGAGGCATCTCCGGCGTTCATGTCCGTCAGATCGGTGTTGATGAACCCCTTGCGGGAATTTTCCATGGTCCAGTAGTCGTATTTTTCGAGGTTGTAGCCCAACATTGCCTTCAGGTTGTGGTCCTTTGCGAAGGTCCTGTTGAAATTGAGGTACAGGTCGAGCATCTTTCTTGACCATTTGGACATCCCTTCCCGGTCTGACGTAGGGCCCTGGTAGAATCCGTCCCCGTAGTCAACCTCTTTCCTGTAGTCCTTTGTCGTGGAATTGTTCCCTACGAATGAACCCTGGACAGTGAAGGTGAGACCCTTTATTATGTTGTAGTCGAGGGCGGCTATTCCGGAAAAGTTGCGCTTGGTATAGGTGGTCGTCGTGTTGGCGTCCAGCCATGCTACGGGGTTTCCGTCTCCGTCATGCCCGTATGTGCCGTCAGAGCGTCTGCCGGAAATCCATGGCGCAAGCTTGTTGGCCATCAGGATTACCATGTCCATCCCGCCGCGGGTGGATGCGTTCGGCCTTGTGTAGCTGTTGTCGATGTATGCGAGGTTTACCCGTGCGGTGAATTTCTCGGAAAGCTTCACGTCCAGATTTGTCCTTATGTTGAACTGGTCGCGGGTGGATCTTTTGAGCGTACCCTGCTGGTCAAGGTAACTTCCGGAAATCATGTACTTTATGTTCTTGGAACCTCCGGACACGGAGATATTGTGCTTGTGCGAAATTCCTGTCCTCCAGATGAGGTTCTGGTAATCCATGTCAGGATGCGTGTCCGGACTTGACCCGTTCCTGAAAAGTTCCAGGTCTTCATCGTCGAATCTCGGCGTCTGTCCGGCAGTCTTCTCCAGATCCGAAAGGATTCTTGCGTAGTCGTATGATGACAGGCGGTCTATGATGGTGCTCGGAGTGGAGAAACTTACATTTCCGCTGTAGGATATGGTCGGCGCACCTTCCTTTCCTCGCTTGGTGGTAATGAGGATGACTCCGTTGGAGGCCTTCGAGCCGTATATCGCAGCGGAAGACGCGTCCTTCAGTACCGAAATGCTTTCGATGTCATTGGGGTCAAGCATGTTGATCGTTTCAGTCTCTATCCCGTCGACGAGTATGTAGGGGCTTGCGGAGTTCATTGTGCCGACTCCGCGGATTCTTATCGTGGCCCCGTCATCTCCCGGAGTGCCTGCACCCTGAGTGACCATGAGTCCCGGAGAAAGGCCCTGAAGGGCGGAAGACAGGTTGGCCACAGGACGGTCCACCAGTTCGGAACTCGTTACAGTCGACACCGCTCCGGTCAGGTTGATCCTCCGTTGCGAGCCATAGCCCACGACCACGACTTCATCAAGGAGCCTTGCGTCCTCGTGAAGGGTTATGTCGAGCACAGCCCGTTTCCCTACGGTCATCTTTTCGGTCTGGAATCCGACTGAAGATATTTCGAGGATGGTTCCCTGCGGCACATTGTCCAAAGACCAGTTCCCGTCGAGGTCGGTCGAAGTGCCGTATGTGGTCCCTGAAATGACCACTGCCGCACCTATGACAGGCATGCCCTGGGCATCCGTTATCCTTCCCTTGACGGTATGATTTTGTGTTTCGGGCACCTCTGTCCGTGCGATGAGGTATATTTTACCTCCCCCGGCTATGTCATAGGTGATCTTGGTGTTTTCGAACAGCTTGTCCAATGCGGATGGCAATTCCATGTCCTTTACGGAAATGGAGAAGATTGCATCGGGATCGACTGTCGGCTGTGAGTAGTAGAATGAAAATCCGGTCTGGTCGGAAATTTCATCAAGAATTTGTTCCAATCTGACTTGCCTGAAGTCGATTGTCACACGTTGAGCCGCGGCAGAAATGCTGATGAGGCACATCGCTGCGGCAAGTGCCATGAATTTTTTGAGCTTCATAAAATAATTAAGCTAGAAAGTTGTCATTATTTGTGGTTATCTGCCTATATGACACGGACAGGGCAGATAAATGTTAACTTTCAGCCAATTATTTTTGTTAAATTTTTGTGACGTCAGGTGCAGTTATTTTTTTGAGACGGTTACGGTGTTTCCGTCCATTGTGAATTTCAGGTCGGAGATGTATTCCATTTCCCTGAGGATTGTCGTGAGCGGCCTTTCTTCTGTCCTGAATGTGAACTTGCGGGAGAGAAGGTCGGAATCCTTGATTTCGAATTCGACCCCGTACCATCTGGATAGGATTTTGGAAACTTCGCCAAGCCCGTCATTCCTGAATACAATCATGTTTTCGGTCCAGCTTATTGCCGCTTCCGGCTTTTCGAGGCTGGTGACCTTTATGGAGTTGTCCATTTTGTTGTAGGAGAGCATTTCGGCCGGCGACATTGTGTATTCCGTGTCTCCGGCTTCAAAGACGACCTTTCCGTTGATGAGTACAATGTCTATCGTGCTGTCTTCCGGGTATGCCTTGATGTTGAATTTGGTGCCGAACACCTTTACCTTTGTCCCGTATATGTCCACGACAAACGGTCTTTTCGGATTTTTCTCAACCTCGAAAAATGCCTCTCCCTCAAGCGAGAAATCTCTCCGCTTCAAGCTCCACACTTTCGGATAGGACACCTGTGCCCCTGCATTGAGACGAATGCGGGTCCCGTCCTGGAAGATGAGCTCTTTTTTCTCTCCGGTCTTTGCCGATTCGCTGACGATTTCTGTTTCCGCAAAAAGGACATTCCCAAGTTTCGAGTCGATGCTTGCCCATGCGGAAATTATGAGGAGCGCAGGGACAAGTACTGCTGCCGCATGCCATACCGTCCTGAAACGCTTTTTCTTCTTTGAGGAGCGGTCAATGCGCGCATGAATCTCCTTCAGCATCCTTTCTGAAGGTATATCGTAAGCGGGGGCTGTGTTTTCGCTTCCGGCATATATCTGGGGCGTATGCTCCTCAATCCAACGCAAGCCCTCTTCCCCCGAAAGCCATTCGGCGACTTCCGCTGAAATGTCAGCGGAAGCGTCGCCGTTAAGTACTGACCATATTTTTTCGTCTGACGGTCTTGTCATATCAGTATGTCTTTTTCATTTTTTCCTTCATCGTCTTTAATCCAAGCCTGTAATGGATATTCACCGTGTTCAGGGACAGATTGAGCATTTCCGCTATTTCCCGGTTGCTGTATCCTTTCCTTCTGGATTCCGCCACTTTTTTCTGTTGCGGGGGCAGAGCCTCTATGGCCCGTTCCAACTGCCTGATCCTGTAGGAGTGTTCGCTTCCCATAAAAGCCCCGTTGTCCACCGAATGTTCGGTTTCTTGCACTATCCTGTAGTTGTTCAGGAACCGGGATTTGCTGTCTCTTATATAGTTGAGTACCCGGTTTCTGACTGCGGAAATCATATATGCCTTCAGATTCAGGTGTTCAGGCATCATTCCTGACCGTTCCCACATCCTGACAAATACTTCCTGGACAATATCTGATGCATCATGTTCATTCTTGACGAGTTTCATCGCAAAAGCGAACAGCTGGCGATGATATTTGCCATAGATGCAGTCAAATGCAGTCTCGTCCTTATTTTTCAGAAGGGAGAGCAATTCATCATCTGTCAGTTCTCCGTAATTTATTGGATTCGGTTTATTCACTATTCAATAGACACTTGATTTCGATAAAAATACTAATCGGCCTCCAGATAGAATATGGCGCTGTCATAAATTTTCACCAGTTTCGGGTTCAGGCCGCATTCTATCAGGTAGTCTCCCTTGAAAGTATTGCCAGAACCCCAGAATGAGGATTTTTTCACATTCAGTTCAGTCACTTTGTAGTCCTTTTCCGGGTCGAGCCCGTAGAGCCTCAGCTGTGGAATAAGGGTACGGCCCTGGTATTTGAGGCAGTATGCGAACACGACGGCCCTTTTCTTGTCCTTGGATACATACATCATGGACCAGAAATCCGAGTCATACGGTGACTTTATCCTGTACAGGTCTCCTGACGAGATGAGGTCCCTGTATGTCTTGTATGATTCTATGGCGGTCCTTGCAAATTCCTTTTCATCTCCGGTCATGGCCTTTGGCTGCAGTTCCATTCCCAGCCTTCCGGAGCATGCGACGTCGAACCTGAATTTCAGCGGGGTAATGTTTCCGCTCTGGTGGTTCGGAACCGCCGATACGTGGGAGCCTACTGCAACTGCAGGATATATCATGCTTGTGCCGTACTGGATGAAGTTGCGGGAAAGGGCCTCGGTGTTGTCGCTTGTCCAAAATTCGTCGAAATATTTCAGGGCGCCATACTCGACGCGTCCTCCGCCGGAGGCGCATGCCTGTATCATCACGTCGGGATATTTTTCCCTGATCCGCTTCATCACGCCATAGAATCCCTGCACGTAATCCACGAAGAAGTCGTTCTGGTCGTCGAGGTATTCTGATCCGAAACTTTCGACGTGCCTGTTGGCATCCCATTTTATGTAGTCGATGTCTCCAAGCCGCATCGTGTTGTCGAAAACGCCGAATACGAAATCTTGCACTTCGGGGTTGCTCATATCCAGGAGCCATTGGTTTCTGATGG
>CALVDU010000152.1 GCA_944326375.1 uncultured Bacteroidales bacterium
CTGCACAAGTATTTCTCCGAACCGGTCAAGGAGCTCGCAGAAAGGAACAGCATGACCGAGGACGAGTGCTACGCCAAACTGAAAGAGATGTACGACGGCTACCATTTCAGCGAAGACTCCGAAGGAATGTACAACCCGTTCAGCCTACTGAACACGTTCCAAAAAAAGAGGTTCAACGAATATTGGTTTGAGACCGGCACGCCGTCATTCCTTGTGAAGGTCATGCAGCGCACATCATTCGACATCACAACCCTTTCTGACGAGGAAGTCGATTCGACGCTCCTGAGCAGCATAAACACGATATTTGAAAACCCGATTCCTCTATTGTATCAGAGCGGATACCTTACCATTACAGGATATGACAGGGAATTCGGACTTTACCGGCTTGGATTCCTGAACTCCGAAGTCAAGACGGGATTCCTGAGCTTCCTGTTCCAGTACTACATTCCTGGTGAGCCGACATCCGGGATCACCCTCATCTCAAAACTGGCACGAGCGGCGCGTACAGGCAAGCCCGAAGAGATGATGCGCCTCCTTGAAGGGCTGTTCGCAAGGGCGAACTACCAGATCCAGGGAGATGCCGAACGTGACTTCCAGTATGCGATGTACCTCATATTCGAACTCCTCGGAGAATACGTCCGGACCGAATACCAGACCAGCAACGGACGCATCGACATCCTCCTGCAGACCGAAGGCTACATCTACATCATCGAAATCAAGACCGACGGCAGCGCAGACGACGCCCTCAAGCAGATTGAGGAGAAAGGCTACGCCAAGGCATTTGCCGCCGACTGCCGCAAAATCTTTAAAATCGGAGTGAATTTCGACAAGTCCTCCCGCAGAATAGAGGAATGGAAAGTCGTATGAAGTTCCACATATTTTGCGTATGTTTGTGCCGGAATTCAAGATTTCTCCGATGTATAAGCATTTGATACGACCTATCCTGTTCTGTTTCAATCCTGAAACAGCGCACAGCCTGACCATGGTAGCCCTCAGATGGCTGAGATACATACCTTTCGCAAGGGCGCTTGTGAGGACGATTTATTCAAAAAAGACCCCGGAACTCGAACGTGAGGTCTTCGGGCTGAAATTCAGGAACCCTGTAGGACTTGCCGGCGGCCTCGACAAGAACGGGGAACAATACAATGATCTGGCGAATTTCGGTTTCGGTTTTGTTGAAATCGGCTCACTCACCCCTGAACCGCAGCCCGGCAATCCAAAGCCGCGCCTTTTCAGGGTAGTGCGTGACAAGGCCATAATCAACCGCATGGGGATCAACAACAAAGGTGTGAAGAATGCCGTGGAGCACCTCAAGAGGGAAAGGCCGAACGTGATAGTCGCAGGGAACATATCCAAGAACACCTCCAGCATAAACGACGATGCCGCCAAAGACTACGAATCGGCTTTCGCCCTCCTGTACGACTTCGTGGACATGTTCGTGATAAACATTTCATGTCCGAACGTCGTCGGACTCTCCGCCCTCCAGGACGTGTCATTCCTTTCCGACATCGTTGACAAACTGTTGAATCTGAGGATGTATTTTGACGAATACCGTCCCATCCTCATAAAAGTCTCTCCCGACATCCATCGCCAGCAGCTCGATGAAATCATAGATTACGCACTCATGTCCGGAATAGACGGCATAGTGGCGGGCAACACTACACGCAGTCGAGACGGGCTGAACAGCATCGACGCTGCAAAAATCGAAGAAATCGGCAACGGAGGACTCTCAGGAGCACCTTTATATCAGAAAAACCTCGAACTCGTGAAATACATTTCGGACAAGTCCAAAGGCCGCCTGCCGATCATAGGTGTAGGAGGCATAATGTCCGGGGAGCAGGCTGCGGAAATGCTGGATGCCGGAGCATCCCTCGTGGAAATCTATACGGGATTCATATATGAAGGTCCTGCACTCGTGAAAAAGATAAACGGTTATCTGCAAAAAAGGCTGAAAAAATGACGGAAGCAAGCATCTGCACAATAGGCGACGAAATCCTCATAGGACAAATCATCGACACGAATTCCTCACACATCGCAAGAGAACTCGAAAGCGCCGGAATAAAGGTCCGCAAAATGCTTTCCATTGCCGATGACGTGAACGAAATAAGAGAAAACCTCACAAGAGAACTCCAGGACAGCGACATAGTAATCGTTACGGGCGGTCTTGGCCCTACAAAGGACGACGTGACGAAGAAAGTCCTCTTTGAACTTTCCGGCAGCACTCGCCATGTGGAAAATCCGGGCCAACTGGAAGTAATCCACCGTATTCTCGCCTCACGCGGACTCGATGTCCTCGAAATAAACAGGGCACAGGCAGACGTGCCCAACAAATGTGAGGTCATAGTGAACCGTCTCGGCACTGCTCCGGTAATGGTGCTGCGTACATCCGGCTCTGTCCTGTATTCCCTCCCCGGAGTGCCGTACGAGGCAATCGGGGCGATGAAGGATGTCGTGGAAGACATCAGAAGACATTACAGACTCGAAGACATATACCACAAGTCCGTAATGACATACGGCATTGCCGAATCATCCCTTTCCAACATGCTTGAACCCTGGGAGACATCCCTGCCGGAGGACATGCACCTCGCATACCTTCCTGACCCGCTCAAAGGCGTGACACTCAGGCTTTCTGTATTCGGAGGAGAAAAGAGCACGCAGGCAGCACGATGTGAGGCTGAGCTCGTCCGTCTCCGTAAGATTCTCGGAGACAGCATCTATTCAGAAAATGACGAGACTCTCCAGCAAGTCGTCGGAAGACTTCTGATTGAACGGCATGCGACATTGAGCACGGCAGAATCCTGTACAGGCGGGATGATAGCATCCATGATGACATCTGTTCCAGGCTCGTCGGAATATTTCCTCGGCTCTGTGGTGTCATACGCCAACAGCGTGAAGCACGGAGTGCTCGGTGTGCGTCAAGAAATCCTCGACACTTGCGGTGCGGTAAGCGAAGATTGCGTCAGGGCTATGGCTGAGGGTGTCAGAAAACTGACAGGAAGCGACTTTTCCGTAGCGACTTCAGGCATAGCAGGTCCGGGAGGCGGAACGCAGGACAAGCCTGTGGGGCTTGTATGGGTCGGAGTAAGTTCGGCAGAAAGAACGGAAGCGGTGAAATTCAATTTCAACAATGACCGCCTCCGCAATACGCAACGTTTCGCTGCATCCGCCCTCGACACCCTCCGCAAATTCATTGCCTCCCGATAAGAAGGGCTTTCTTCAGGTAAAATCTGGGATTTTCGCCGGCGGTAAGGGTGCATACAAGGGCACATGCCGAGCATATGCAAGGGCATTGATTCCGAAACATACGCTGAAAAGCATGGGCGAAAACCCGTAATGTCCCTGCATGATGAACGGTGCAGACGAAATGTTGGCGAACAATGAGTTCCGGTGCATCGGATGACTTTCTCTGTCACATCATCGGATTTTCACAGGATGTGTTCATGAAGGCTGTTTCCTCTCTCGACACAAGTTTCTTCAACCATATCCATGATTATCCCATGTACAGGCATGAAAGCGAAAACGGGAGGTGGCGTGAAATGGAACTCTGGACAGACATGGCGGCAATGCTATTTTCCGCTAAAAACCATGTTTCGGATGAGAAAATGGAAGTGAATTTCCTTCAGAGTCTTTTTCTCTGGATGTCAAAGGCCGTCAGCAAGCCCGTGATGGAAAGGAACGGTTATGGCAGAAGGCAGTCTCTATGCCACAAGTTCTTTTCTCTTGTCCATGAATACGGAGCACAGAATCATGATGTGGCTTTTTATTGCAACAAATTGTGCATCTCACAGCGTTACCTGAGTGAAATAATCAATAAATACGCGGACGGAAAGTCACCGAA
>CALVDU010000153.1 GCA_944326375.1 uncultured Bacteroidales bacterium
TGACGCTGCCCGTCGCTGCATCCTTCGCAACCTTGGCGCTCCAGCCGCCGGCGTCGGCGCGGGTCAGCACGGCGTTGTTGTCCAAGGGCGTTGCTTGCGCCACGATGCTGCTATATTCGATCTCCTCGCCGATAGAGAGGTAGAGGGTGGTCGCTTCGTCGACCCACACCGCGGCGTTGTCGAAGCTCTCGAGGGTTTCGCCCTCGGCCAGGATGCAGAAGGGCTGGTAGGCCGCCACGCGGAAAGATCCGCCCGTAGCCAGGGTGAAGATGTAGTAGTTCCCTTCCTTTCTGGGCGCTTCGGAGAACCAGGTGTTGCCGTCTTCGCCATCCGCACCATCCGTGCCGCTGACGCGGTACCATGTCGCGCCGCCGTCCACGCTCAGGTACCAGGCGTCGTCGACTATTTGTCCGTTATCGGTCTGGACGGTTCCGCTTGTAATGCTGCTGCCCAGCAGGATTTGCGGCGTGGGGGCGGAAGTGCCGTCTGCACCGGGCTGGCCTTCGGGGCCTGTGGCTCCGTCCTGCCCGTTGGCGCGGATGGGGTTGTTATCGGCGTCGGTCAGGAGCTCGCCGTTCAGTGTCCAGTACCAGTTGCCGTCCTCGCCCTGCGTGACGCCTATTTGCGGGGTCGTGCCTGCGGTACCGTTCTCGCCGTGGTAGATGGTAATGGCAGGTGAGTTGAGGAAGGTGATGGTGTAGCCCACCTCCACTCCAGCCTCTGTGACTGGCGTCACGGCCGTTATCCAGTCCGCCGTGTTGAGCAGTGTCTGTATGGACTGGATGTTGGTGTTTGTTTTCGCCTGCCATGCCTCGAGGGCGGCGATGCGTTCGGTGGCGGCGATGTGTTCTGTGTTCCGGTTGATTTGCTCCCACAGTTCGGAGTCGTCATACTTGCAGGCCGTCAGGGCCAATGCGGCCAGCAGCAGGGTCAGGGTCTTTCTTGCCTTCATGGTCGTTGGGGATTTAATTGTTGATAATTAATAAGATTGCTCCTCAAAGATAAAATATTTGACAATCAAATCCAAAGTTTTGCGGCGTCCTTTTGTGAAATTCCTTTGTGAAATGAACCGCCGTCTTGCTTGCATTTCGACAGTCATGTGCGGCGTATCGGCACAATTTGCGGAACCCTGTATCTTTGTGGGGAACAGCCGGTCAGTTTCCTGAAAAGGCTGCTGAAATATTGGGGTGACGGGAATCCGAGTTCCTTCGAGATTTCCGTCACCGTCTTGTCTGTGCATCTCAACAGTTCTCTGGCGAATGCAAGCCTCCGGAACAGCACGTATTCTCCGGTACGCTTTCCGGTCTCGTGCTTCAGCATGTCGTCGAAATAGGCCGGAGAAAGGCCCAGCATACGGGAAAGATACTCTGCTCCCGGGAGACCTTTCCGGGAGACCTGACCGTTCATGAAATATTCCCGCAGGAGCCTGTCGGTTTCATCCACCATTTCCATGTCGGCCTCGTGCCTCGTTATGAACTGTCTTCTGTAGTATCTGGCGCAGATGTTCAGCAGCAATTCTATCTTGTTGATGAGCAATATCCTGCTGTATTCGTCAACCCCGTAGTGCAGTTCTTCTGAAATGCTGTCCATGCACCTCTTTATGACATCTCTCTCCCGCTCGGAAACATGCAGGGCCTCATTTTGCCTGTACCGGAAAAATGTATAGTCCCCGAAATGCTCTTCCAGCGGAGACCCGGCAATGAGGGACGGGTGGAAACATAGCAGTTTCCCGTTCTGTTTCCTGTGCTCTGTCCAGATTTCCATGTTGACCGGATGTCCGGGCGGGATGAAGGCGGCAGTTCCTCCGGAAAAGTCCCATTCCTTCTGCCCGCAGCAGGAGCATCTGGAAAACTCCTTGAAAAGTACCGAATAAAAATCCAGCTGCAACAGGTCGTCACAGGCAGCATCGGCAAGGTCTATGAGGCTGACCAGCGGATGCAGTGTCTCCTGCGAGAAAAACTTGTTGCAGCGGGTTATGTCTTCGAATGTCGTCATGTCTTCAGTCGCAGGATGACGGGATCACATGGACTCCCGTCATTTGCCGAGTTTGTCGTATTCCTCGTCGCTTACCGGTTCGAGCCATTCGTTGGAAGTGTTCTTTCCCGGGATGGAGAAAGCCAGATGTGCGAACCATGAGTCTGCGGCTGCACCGTGCCAGTGCTTCACGTTTGCAGGGATATGGATGACATCGCCCGGAAGCATCTGAACGGCAGGCTTGCCCTCTTCCTGGTACCAGCCTTTTCCGGCCACGCATACGAGCATCTGTCCGCCGCCTTCGTCAGCATGGTGGATATGCCAGTTGTTGCGGCAGCGAGGTTCGAATGTCACATTGGAGAAAGGAATCTGCTCGGAAGATACCGGAGCAAGATAACTGTTGCCGGTAAAATATTGGGCATACGCCGTGTTCGGTTCCCCGACAGGGAAAATCATCTCTCTCTGGAAAGCGGCTTTTCCGTTGTCGTCCTTCACGTCGTCGGCCCACACGTCCTTGGCGAGACGGAATGCGCCCCATGCGTTGGGCCAGCCGGCATAGAATGCTATGTGTGTGAGCATTTCAGAAATTTCCGTGCGAGTCACGCCATTCTGTCTGGCGAACTGCAGGTGATGGGTCAGCGACGAATCGATGATGCCTTTTCCCACGAGAGTGGCTATCGTGATCATGCTGCGGTCGTGAGGGCTCAGTCCCGGACTGTTCCACACCTCTCCGAAGAGCACATCGTCGTTCAGTTCTGCAAACTTGGGAGCGAATTCCCCGAGCTGCACATGTCCTGCTGTCTGTGTAATCTTTTCTTGTGCCATGATGCAATGAACATTGACGTTAAATAATGCCAAAACCAGTAATGATAATGATATCTTTTTCATTTGTATGATGGATTTGATGCCATTCGTTCCTGTCTTTTTCCGATGCAAATGTAACGGTTATGCATGAAACGGAGGTTGCACATATTACGGATGCCTGTGACGTATTTACGGATTTTGTCGGGTTTGGTACGGGGTTTGCCATATCCGTTCCCGGTTTTTAAAATTTTTAGTCATGAAACGAGTGATTTTAATTCTGATGTTGGCATCAGTTGCGTGGGTGTCAGGGTCAGCCCAGGACAAAATGACCCGTCAGGAACGAATCGACCAGTGGAAAGAGTATATGAGGGAATTCAACGGCGAAACGAAAAAAGCCGAACAGAAATATGCCGTCGCCGACACTCTGGTGTGGCTTCAGGCATTGCAGGCACTGAAGGATTCTTCATTCGTGCTCGAGGCTGACGCAGTCACCTTCAAGTACGGAACGAGGGTGCAGGTAAACTCCACCACCAACTTCATCTCTTTCCGCGACGGAGAGGCTGTAGTGCAGATTTCGCCCAGTTATTCCTATGCCGGCCCCAACGGTGTCGGAGGAATAACGGTTGACGGCATGGTCTCCAACGTCCAGATTACGCATGACCGCAAGGGCCGGCTGTTCTACACGATGAACGTGCAGGGCAAGGGCATAAGCGCGTCCGTGACAATAAGCATGGCTCCGGGGAGCAACAGGGCCTACGCAGAAGTTTCTCCTAACTTCAATTCCAATACCGTCAGGCTCGAAGGCTATCTGGTGCCATACAAGTTCTCTAACACAATAGAGGGAATATCCTTTTAAGACTTTTGAAAAAGTACAATAAACAAAACTGATCAAAATGAACAGAAAAATATTGTTTGCGGCAGTCATGGCGGCAATCTGCGCCGTTTCCTGCCAGAAAATGCCATCCAAGGTGGATGCGGACGGCGAATGCCTCGTATATACGGCACATTCTGAAAACACCGACTTTTCAGGATACTCTACGTTCACGATTGTGGACAGCATCCTGGTCATAGGCGACAACATGTATTCATCCTACCTCAAGAATTCCTTTGCGGCGGAGATGGTGGCATCTGTCAAGTCGATGATGGAAAGCCGCGGCTATGAATACGTTGACCTTGACAACAAGGACAACGCCGACCTCGGAATCCAGATGAGTTATGTTACCGACACCGAGCATTTCGTAGGTTATGTGGGCGGCTATTCTGACCCGTGGTGGTGGCTCGGCTATCCGGGATATTGGAGTCCCGGCTATTGGGGCTCATGGAACAGCTGGTACTACTCTTATCCGGTCACTTACTCTTATTCTACCCATTCGCTGCTTGTGGATATGGTGGACCTTACGGCTCAAGAGGGCGAGAACGAAAGTCTGCCCGTGCTTTGGAACTGCTATATAGACGGGGGAGTCTCCAGCGGTTCCCGTTATGATGCAATGCTTCTGGAAAACGGCATAGAACAGGCTTTCAGCCAGTCCGGATATCTGTCAAAGAACTGATTCTAAAAAAGGAATATCATGAAACTTAAAAATATACTGATTGCAGCGGCTTTGGCCGCAGTCACCGCAGTGAGCGCTGATGCTCAGGTGGGACGGCGCTGGTACATAGATGCGGGATGGCAGTTCAACGGAACTTTTGCCAACAATTTTGTGGAGAATGCCAGCGGATGGGGTGCTTACCTCGAAGGAGGCTACTGGATGCTTCCTCATGTAGGCGTAGGAGTCTTCGGAAGTTTCAACACCAACAACGAATACATCCCGAAAGCGACTTACGACCTCGGCAACGGGGCGGCGCTGACGACAGACATGGCCCATTCGCTTTTCCAGATACCTTTCGGAGCCGAAATGAGATACCGGTTTTCGTACAGGGTGTTCCAGCCGTATGTGGGAGCGAAGGTCGGGGCGGAATATTCCGAGGCCACCCGCTACATGTCCACGTTCGGACTGTATGACAGGAGTTGGGGGTTCTACGTTTCTCCGGAAATCGGATTTACGGTACATCCTTTCAGGAAAAGCAATTTCGGATTCCAGCTGGCCATATATTATTCATACGCCACCAACAGGCACGAGGCGCTCAACATCAACGGAATCAACAACGCAGGCTTCAAACTGGGACTCTCTTTCTGAGGAAGATGTTCCGAAACACAATAATTTTGCATATCTTTACACCTTTGTACAGATATGCAAAATTTTTTTGTGCGATGGACAATCATGTCGTGATAATGGCAGGCGGCATCGGCAGCCGTCTGTGGCCGGCAAGCACTCCGGAACTTCCAAAACAGTTTCTGGATGTGCTCGGGGTGGGGAAGACCCTCATTCAGATGACAGTGGAGAGATTTCTCCCGATATGCGGAATGGACCATTTCTGGGTGGTGACCTCGGGACATTATGCGGATATCGTACGTTCCCAGTTGCCGGGAATCCCCGAAGACCACATCCTGGCCGAGCCTGAACCGAGAAATACGGCTCCGTGCATAGCCTACGCATGCAGGAAGATAGAACTGAAATACCCTGATGCGAACATAGTCGTGACGCCATCGGACGCACTTGTGCTGGAGACGGAAAAATTCAGGAAGACAATATCCGACGCCCTTGCGTTCACTGCGGACGGAAAGGGCATCGTCACGGTCGGCATCATCCCCACGAGGCCGGAAACCGGTTACGGATACATCTGTGCGCCCGGTGCGGAAGAGGGCCGGATATGCAAGGTCTCCGCATTCAAGGAAAAGCCGGACGGGACCACCGCAAAACGTTATCTTGAATCCGGAAACTATTTCTGGAATGCCGGGATATTCGTATGGAACGTCAGGACCATAAATGACTCCCTGAGGCGGTTTGCCCCACAGATAGCGGGAGTTATGGACACTCTCGTGCCGTATTTCTATACTCCGGAGGAAGACGCCGCCCTGAAGCGCCTTTTCCCTGCCTGCGACAAGATTTCCATCGACTATGCAGTCATGGAGAAATCCGATGACATCCATGTTATTACGGGAAATCTCGGATGGAGCGACCTGGGAAGCTGGGGTTCAGTGAAGACACATGTCGCTTCCGACGCTGAAGGCAACTCCGTCGTGGGAGGTGACGTGAGGCTTTTCGGATGTACCGGATGCATGGTGCATCTGCCGGATGTCAAAATGGCAGTCATTGACGGACTTGAGGGATACATTGTGGCAGAGAAGAACGGCAGGCTGCTTGTTTGCAGGTTGTCGGAAGAACAGCGGATAAAGGATTATTCGGCAAAAAGGGAATAAGGTGAAGATTCTGGTGACAGGAGGGGCCGGTTTCATCGGTTCCGCTCTTTCCCGCCGTCTGGCGGAATCGGGACACGAGGTAGTGGCATCCGACAATATCAATGACTACTATCCGGCGGCACTTAAACTTGCGCGCCTCGGACATAACGGCATCGCAAGGCCCGGAGATGGAGAGAAGGTCGCAAGTTCCCTTTTGCCGGGACTTTCGTTCGTGCGCCTCTCCCTTGAGGACAAGGACGGCATGGAACGGCTTTTCGGGGAAGAAAAATTCGACAAGGTCGTGAACCTTGCGGCACAGGCCGGTGTCAGGTATTCCATAGACCATCCGTATGAATATCTGCGCAGCAACGTTGACGGTTTCATGGTATTGCTGGAGTGCTGCAGGAATTTCGGCGTAGGGCATCTCGTCTTCGCCTCGTCGAGTTCCGTGTACGGCAGGGAATGCAAGGTGCCGTTTTCGGAGGACGCAAGGACCGACAGCCCGGTAAGCCTGTATGCAGCGACAAAGAAAGCCGATGAGGCAATGGCTTACGCCTACTGCTCCCTTTTCGGAATCAGGATGACGGGACTTCGCTACTTTACGGTCTACGGACCGTGGGGGAGGCCGGACATGGCTCCGTTTCTTTTTGCGGATGCCATCATGGAGGGAAAGCCGTTGAAGATTTTTAACGGGGGACATCTCATGAGGGATTTCACATACGTTGACGATGTGGTTGAGGCCACGAAGCGGATAGCGGAGGATGCCGTGGCGGTTTCTGCGCACACGGATTCCGGCCGGGGATGCGGATCTTCCGGCTCCGCCTGCGGCTCTGGCTCGGGGTATGGCATATATAATGTCGGCTGTTCGTCTCCGGTCCGGCTGATGGATTTCGTGGCTGAGATGGAAAGGGCATTCGGGAAAGAGGCGGAGAAAGTGTATCTGCCGATGCAGCAGGGAGATGTATATGAGACTTATGCGGATGTGTCCAGATTGGAGCGGGACTACGGATTCCGCCCGCGGGTAAGCCTGGAAGAAGGGATGGAGAGGTTCGCCAGGTGGTACTTGTCAGCCGAAAACCCTCTCCGGAAAGAATGAAAATTTACGATTTATGAACATAGCGATAGTAGGAACAGGATATGTAGGGCTGGTCAGCGGAACATGCTTTGCCGAAATGGGGGCATCTGTGACCTGCGTTGACGTTGACAGCAAAAAAATCGACGCCCTCAGACAGGGAATTATCCCGATTTACGAACCGGGGCTGGATGACCTTGTGGCAAGGAACATGAAGGCCGGACGCCTTAATTTCACGACGGACCTCGCCGAATGTCTCGGCTCCGTGGAGGTCGTCTTCATCGCAGTGGGCACACCGCCTGACGAAGATGGCAGTGCAGACCTTTCAGCCGTGCTGAACGTGGCCCGCAGCATAGGCAGGAACATGGACAGATATGTCCTCGTGGTGACCAAATCCACTGTTCCCGTAGGCACGTCCGGGCTGGTCAGGAAGGCGATAGAAGAAGAACTTGCAGCGAGGGGAGTCTCTGTCCCGTTTGACATGGCGTCAAACCCGGAATTTCTCAAGGAAGGGGCAGCGATAAAGGATTTCATGAGTCCTGACAGGGTGGTCGTCGGCGTTGATTCCGAACGTGCTGAAAATCTGATGCGCAGACTTTACAGACCGCTGATGCTCAATAATTTCAGGGTAATATTCACCGACATTCCGTCGGCTGAGATGATAAAATACGCCGCAAATTCGATGCTCGCTGCGAGGATCAGTTTCATGAATGACATAGCCAACCTCTGCGAACTTGTGGGCGCGGACGTGAACATGGTGCGTCAGGGAATAGGTGCGGACACCCGCATCGGCGGGAAATTCCTCTATCCGGGCTGCGGTTACGGCGGGAGTTGTTTCCCGAAGGATGTCAAGGCTCTGATAAAGACTGCAGAGTCCGCAGGTTATGAGATGAAGGTCATGAAAGCCGTCGAGGAAGTGAACGAGAGGCAGAAACGGATAGTCTTCGACAAACTTTCCAAAAGGTTCGGCGGGAACCTTTCAGGCCTGAAGGTGGCAATATGGGGACTCGCCTTCAAACCGGAGACCGATGACATGCGTGAGGCCCCTTCCCTTGTCGTTACCGGGCTTTTGCTTGATGCCGGATGTAGGGTGAAAGTCTTTGACCCGGTTGCGATGGATGAATGCAGGCGCAGGCTTGGCGGCAGGGTGGAGTATGCCTCCGACATGTACGATGCTGTCAAGGATGCGGATGCCCTCCTTCTGCTGACGGAATGGAAGCAGTTCAGGATGCCGTCATGGGGCCGTGTGCATTCTATCATGAAGCAGCCTGTCGTGATAGACGGGCGCAATATCTACGATCCGGCGGAAATGAAAGACGCCGGGATGGAATATTTGTGCATTGGAAGATGAATTTACGATGGAAGAACGCAATCATTACAGGACAGTTGTCGTGTCGGATGTCCATCTTGGTTCGGCCCATGCAAAAGTCAAGGAAGTCGGGGATTTCTTGAGTTCCGTCGACTGTGACAGGCTGATTCTCAACGGGGACATAATCGACGGATGGCAGATCCAGCGCAAATCTGCCGCAAAACGATGGAATGCGGACTACACCAGATTCGTGAAGATCATCATGAAGATGATGGAGAACCACAATACGGAAGTCATATATCTCAGGGGTAACCATGATGACTTTCTTGACGGAATAGTTCCTGTAAATCTCGCAAGCATAAGTTTTCTGAGGGACTATGTCCTCGAATCTGGCGGACACCGGTATTTCGTCACGCACGGAGACGTCTTCGACAGCGTTACCACCAAGATGGAATGGCTGGCTAAACTCGGGGACATAAGTTACACTGCGCTTCTGAAATTCAACAGCATGTACAACAGGATGCGTGCAAAGCAGGGCAAGCCTTATTTTTCGATGTCCCAGGCAATAAAGCATAAGGTCAAGCAGGCCGTATCATTCATTTCCGGCTTCGAGCGGATGCTTGCCGACCTCGCACGCACGAAGCATTGCGACGGAATAATATGCGGACATATACATTATCCTGAAGACAGGATGATCGACGGGATAAGGTATCTCAACTCGGGGGACTGGGTGGAGTCGATGTCGGCTTTAGTGGAGGACGAGGACG
Organism: uncultured Bacteroidales bacterium; assembly: GCA_944326375.1. Lineage (GTDB taxonomy): Bacteria > Bacteroidota > Bacteroidia > Bacteroidales > UBA932 > Cryptobacteroides. Next base: position 9,207 of record CALVDU010000153.1, read on the forward strand.
GCAACTGGAGAATTTACAGGTACAGGGACGAATACGGCAATGACGGGAGGTGCTTATGAAATTTCTGTTTATAGTTCAGGGCGAAGGCAGGGGGCATCTTACCCAGGCGATGACCCTCGAGAAGATGCTCATGGCCGGAGGTCATGAGGTTGTAGGGATGCTTGTCGGCAAAAGTCCGCAGCGCAAATTGCCCGAATTTTTCAGGCATGGGGTGCAGGCTCCGATACATCAGTTCCAGAGCGTGAATTTCCAGCCGTCTGCTGAAAACCGGACGGCAAACCTGCTGAAAAGCGTGGCATACAATGTCGTGACTTTTCCTCAATATTTCAAAAGTGTCAATTTCATCAAGGATGCGATAAATTCTTCCGGAGCAGATGTCGTGGTGAACTTCTACGAACTTCTGACGGGAGTCGCTTATCTGAATTTCAGGATTGACGTGCCGAATGTTTCCATAGGGCACCAGTACCTGTTCCTTCATGAAGACTTCCGTCTTTCCTCATCGGGGATTTTGGGTACGGACGGACTTGTGCTGTACACAAAACTGACGGCGATAGGTGCCCGCAAACGTCTTGCACTCTCTTTCAGGAAGATGTCGGATGACGGGAAACACAAGATACGTGTCGTTCCTCCGCTTCTGCGCAAGGAGGTGCTTGACCTGAAACCCACCAGGGGCGACTATATTCACGGCTACATGCTCAATTCCGGTTTTGCCGACGATGTCCTGAACTGGCATCGGGAGCACCCCGAGGTGAAACTTCGTTTCTTCTGGGACAACTGGTCCGAAGGTCCGGTCAAGAAAATAGACGACACTTTGAGTTTTTATCTTCTTGACGACAAGGAGTTTCTGCGTCAGATGGCCGGATGTATGGCATACGCCAGCACGGCAGGGTTCGAATCGGTGTGCGAGGCTGCATATCTCGGCAAGCCGGTGTTGATGGTCCCGTCCCATGTGGAGCAGAAATGCAATGCCTTCGATGCGTCCCAATGCGGCATCGGGGTTGAGGCGGATTCGTTCGACCTGAGTGTCCTTATGAAGTTTGCTGCGGATTATTCGCCGTTGACGGAGTTCCCGGAATGGGCGAGGTCTGCCTTGTCTGTCATATATAATGAATTGACTGACCTGTAGTTGACTGTTGCCTTGCTGCCGTGTGCCGAAACCGCTGGCAGGGGTCTTCGTAAAAATGCAGCAAAATTTGTTGAAAAATTTGGATTTTATTCAGGAAAGACATACCTTTGCAATCCCGTTACGGAAAACAGCCATCCAAGCGGTTCCAGCGGGAGAACGGAAGATTCGTTAGCTCAGCTGGTAGAGCACAACACTTTTAATGTTGGGGTCTTGGGTTCGAATCCCAAACGGATCACGAAATGACCTGAAAGGGTCTTTATGAAGCTTCCTTAGCTCAGTTGGTAGAGCACGACACTCTTAATGTTGGGGTCCAGGGTTCGAGCCCCTGAGGGAGCACAAGGGCGGAAAGCAGTCGGCTTCCGCCTTTCTTCGTATTGCAAACGGCTCCTGACAGTTTTTTATTGTCTGGTCATAGCCAGCAGCGCAATTATGATGTGCAGGTACTTCCTGACGATTTCATGCATGATCTTGCTTGCCTTTGATATTTCCTTTGCAATCCTGTTCACTGTCATCCCGTACAGTTTCGACAGCTCTTTGTGCGACATGTCCCCGAACCTGCTTGAAACATATATGTCGAGAGTCTCTTTCTTCATCTTTCCTCCGGCAAGCCTCAGCACCTCCCTGATGTCCTTTTCGGCTATGTTCCATGTCAGACTCTCGTCGGAAAGCACGCTCATTTTTACTTCAAGGATGTTCTTGTACGCAATTTCCCTTATCCTGTTCCGCTTGAGTTCGTTCAGGCATTTGTGCTTTATGGTCTGAAGAAGGTATCCCTTCATTTTCAGAGGATTGTCATCCAGGGACTCCCGATGTTCAAGAAGATAGATGAAACTGTCGGAAACAATGTCCTTTGCCTTTTCCATGTCGTTGAGGTAATGGAACGCCAGCAGGATATACCTTTCCTTCTCCCTGTATAGGGGCATAAAGGTATTCATAGACAGTCCATTATCCTTTTGCATACGTACATTTCGAATCCGACATTACACAAATGTAAATATTTTCGCCGAAAATCCGTCATCTCCGGCCTTTCTAAATTCTTCCCGCATCAGGCATCCGAAAAAAATCAAAATTTTCGGGAACATTTCCGCTTTTCGATTGCCTTTATTATAAAAAGCAAAAAACGGCAGGCATGAAAATTACCGCAGACCATATTTACAGAAGCCTCAAAAACCGGCTTACCGACGAAGAAAAAGCCGCCCTCGACGCATGGATAGGGGAGAGCGAAGAGAACGCCCGTGTATACCGCGACGCCCTCGTCGAATACGAATATCTCCTCGTCAACGCCGACCTCGACACAATCCGGTCCGTACACCCTGCAGCCGGAACCCTTCGTGAGACACAACCGGCAGCGCAGGCCCCGTCAGCCTCCCGCCGCAGAATCCTCCTCAGGACACTCCTCGGTGCTGCTGCAGTTGCTGCATTCTTTTTCCTCGGAGTCTGGATCTCCGATCTCAGGACAGAGCGCAAAATTTCCGAAAGCCTCGTCTCTGCAACCGCACGCCCGGGACAGATCGTGACCATGACCCTCGCCGACGGCACTTCAATCGACCTTAATTCCGGCTCCACGTTGAGTTACCCTCCCGTGTTCGGCGACAGGCAGCGTCTCGTACATCTTGAAGGCGAAGCATACTTCGACGTGGCACACGACGGTACACCATTTATTGTAAGGACATTCGCAACCGACATCGAAGTCCTCGGCACGAAGTTCAACGTAAATGCCGACCCTTCCGGAAACACTTTTTCAGTCACCCTCGAAGAAGGCTCTGTCCGCGTTGTCAGCCGCTCCGATCCCGACCATCCGATAGAACTGAAACCGGACGAAAGGCTCTGTCTCCAAAACGGACGGCTTGCCCTTGAAAAAATCAGCGCAAAGGACGACATCCGCTGGAAAGACGGCATAATCGATATCGGAGGGCTCGGATTTGCCGACCTCATGCGGAAACTTGAAATGGCATTCGGCGTGACGATAGTCATCGACCGTGACACGATGCCTGAACTCAAATTTACCGACGGCCGTCTGAGGGTAAGCGACGGCATCGACTACGCAATGAAAGTCCTTCAGAATTGTTCCGACTTCACATGGACCAAAGACTACACCACCGGAACAATCCATATAAGGTAACCACAAAAAATCCTGCGGATGTTCGCAGCATCCGCAGGACCGGCCAAAGCCATCTTATTGATAACACACGAACTATTACCAATAATTCTTCAAAAATATGAATAAAAAAGCAAATTTGTACGGTTTGCTCTGTTTTTTGACAGTTATTCTGTTGCCGTTCAACGCCTACGCCGGCAAACAGGACAACTTGCCGATAACACTGAAACTCGAAAATGCCACCCTCGCCACGGCGATAGACAAAATCGAAGCGCAATCCCCGTACCTTTTCATGAACAGCGGGGTTGATCTCGGACGCACAGTCAGCCTCACGCTCACGGACAAGACAATCCATGAAGTCTGTACCGCACTCTTCACCCCGATTGAAATCGATTGGCAGATAGAAGGTCACCACATCTACATCTCCAACCGTCCCGAACCCGAACCGGTCGTCATCTCCGGCACCGTCCTTGACCCCGCAGGCCTCCCCGTTCCCGGAGCGGCAATAATGGAGACAGGCACTTCCAACGGCACGACCACTGGCCTGGACGGACGCTTTACCCTCCCGGTAAGCAGCGACAAGGCCACCATCGAAGTCACGAGTCTCGGCTAC
>CALVDU010000154.1 GCA_944326375.1 uncultured Bacteroidales bacterium
GATCCGTCCGCAGAGGAAGCAGCAGAAAGAACTGCAGAAATTCTGCGAAGTCCTGATGAAAGGGGACAAGATCGTCACCGTAGGCGGAATATACGGAACCGTAGTGGAAGTGAAGGAGAAGTCTCTCCTGATTGAGGTGGACAACAACGTAAAAATCCGCGTCGACAAGAATTCTGTAGTGAAGGATTATTCGGAGGCTGCGCAGCAGTAGCATGTTCCGATGAAGAGGTTGTTTGAACTTCTGCTTCATTCATTGAAGACCGACGGAAGGGACTGGACAATTTTCGCCTTGTCTCTGCTGTCGGCTTTCAGCATTTGGTTCATACATAACCTTTCTTCGGAATATTCCGATTTCATGCGTGTTCAGATCAGGGCGGAGAGCAACGTGGCCGGGCATGCGGAACTGTCTTCGAACACATGTGAGGTGACGGCAAGATGCCGGACTTCGGGCTACAACATTATGAAGGCATGGCTTTTCAGCCGGCGTTCGCACAATCTGGCCGTAAAGCCCTCGGATCTGCATCCGAAGACCGGGGACATGTTCTATCTCACCAAGAATGACCTGAACGAATATGCGCATCTCATTTTCGGGGAGAACGTGACTGTGGAATATTACCTTTCCGACACTCTCATGTTCCGTTTCCCGGCAGAGGCAAGCAAGAAGGTTCCAGTCCTGGCCGTGCATACGTTCAGGTTCGAGCCCCAATATATGGGGATAGGGAACTTGACGATAGAACCCGACTCGGTGACTGTGTACGGAGAACCGTATCATCTGAAAAACGTTGACCGGGTCCTGACGGAGACCATAAAACTGGAGAACCTGAACACGAGCACGTCAGGCGTGGCTTCTCTGGAAAAGGTTCGGGGTATAAGACTGTCGGAGGAAAGCGTGCATTATCATCTGGATGTTTCCCGCTTTGTCGAATTGAGGACGGAGGTCAAGATAGAGACAAGGAATGTCCCGGCAGGGAAGGAAATGATGGTATATCCTTCAATGGCTACGGCCGTGATCAAATGTGCCTTTCCGGTTTTGTCCGATGTGTCGCAGACGACCTTTTATGTGGATTACGAAGACTTTGCCTCTTCCATTTCCGGGAAATGTCTTGCACGTCCTGATTACCTTCCGGAAGGAGTGCTTGACTACAGCCTTGTACCGGAAGTGTTTGAATGCGTATTGAACGAGAAATGAAGACTTTGGCGATAACTGGCGGAATCGGCGGCGGGAAATCGCTCGTATGTTCCTTTTTTGCGGAAAAAGGGATTCCGGTGTACGATTCGGATTCCCGTACAAAGGACTTGTACGACACTTCCGCTTCTTTGGCGGCATCCGTCAAGGCTCTGGCCGGGGAGCGGATTTACCGTGATGACGGCACGCTTGACAGGAGAGCCCTTGCCGAACTGGCGTTCTCCGACGGCGCAATCCTGGAAAAACTGGAAAAAGTCGTGCATCCTGCCGTAAAACAGGATTTCGAGCAGTGGAAATCAAGATATGAGGGCTCGGGGGTTCCGTTCGTCATACTTGAATCCGCCATCATTCTCGACAAGCCCCTCTTTCGCGGAACTGTGGACAAGGTGCTTGAAGTGGAGGCTCCGGTTGAAGTGAGGATAAGACGTGCTGCAGAAAGGGACGGTTCCGACCCGGAGGCAGTCAGGTCAAGGGTTTTGGCCCAGACAGACCGGCATGCGGAAGTTGACTACCGTATCCTCAACGACGGGAGTGTCGATGACCTGAGGTCGGCAACTTATTCATTGTACGAAAAAATTTGCAGAGATTTTGAAGACAACAAAAAGACAGATAATTGACATGAAGACAGATTTGACCAAAATATTGTCCATATCAGGACAAAGCGGACTTTTCCGCTACGTTTCTCCCGCAAAGAGCGGGGTGATTGCAGAATCCCTTTCCGACGGAAAGAGGACTTCTTTCGGCATCAAGAGCAAGATTACCACCCTGGAAGACATTTCCATCTATTCCGGAGACGGGGAAGTGAAACTCAGGGAGGTGTTCAACATGATGAGGGACGCCCTTGCAGGCGAACCGGCCCCGTCCCCGAAGTCTTCCCCCGAGGAACTGAAGTCCTTTTTCGGTAAAGTGCTTCCTGAATACGACAGGGACCGTTTTTATGTTTCGCACATGAAGAAGGTGGTCGACTGGTACAACATTCTGCAGCAGTACGCAACTCTGGATTTCGAGGATCCCGAGGAAAAATCGGAGGAGAACAAGGCTGCCGATGACAAGGCTTAAGGGCACATTGCAGGCAATTACGCTCGGATGCTCCAAAAACAGGGTCGATACCGAGCACATTCTGGCTCAGGCGAAAAAATCGTATGAAATACTGCCGGAAGCGGACAGCCTTGCCAATCCGGACGTGCTTCTGCTGAATACCTGCGGTTTCATAGGCGATGCGAAGGAAGAGTCCATCGCTGCGATTTTCGATGCCGTGGCACGGAAGGGCAGGGGAGAAGTGGGTAAGATAGCCGTGTTCGGCTGCCTGTCCGAGCGTTATTCCGAAGAGATGCCCGGACTGATTCCGGAAGTCGACGCATGGTTCGGGGCGAGGGATTCCGGACCTCTGCTCGACTGGCTCGGAGTCGGGAAAGCAAATGAGGCGGAACGCCTTTTGACTACACCTGCCCATTACGCATATCTGAAAATTTCCGAGGGATGCGACAGGAGATGTTCCTATTGTGCGATTCCTCACATCAGGGGACGGCACCGGTCAGTGCCGATTGAGGCTCTTGTGGAAGAGGCCGGTTTCCTTGCGGCCAAAGGTGTCAGGGAACTGATAGTGATAGCGCAGGACACGACTTATTACGGCCTTGACCTGTACCGCAGGCGCGCCCTGGCGGAACTCCTTCAGAGGCTTTCGGAAGTCGAGGGCATCGAATGGATAAGGATCCATTATTCCTATCCTGCCGATTTCCCTGATGATGTGCTCGACCAGATGGCGGACAATCCGAAAGTATGCAGATATATGGACATCCCGCTCCAGCACATTTCCGACAAGGTGCTTGCGAACATGCACAGGAATGTGGACGGGGCGTGGACACGTGCCCTTATACGCCGGATGCGGGAACGCGTGCCGGGCGTGGTGCTCAGGACGACCATGATTGTGGGGCATCCGGGAGAGGGCAGGAAAGAATTTGAAGAGTTGCTCGGCTTTGTGCGAGAAGCAAAGTTCGAGAGGCTCGGGGCATTCAAATATTCTGAGGAGGAAGGGACTTACGGCGCAGAGAATTTCAAGGACAGCGTCCGCCCCTCCACAAAGCAGAAGCGTTTGGATGAGCTCATGGAATTGCAGAGCGGGATTTCGGCTGACTTCAACCGTTCCCGCATAGGTTCCGAGGTGAGGGTCATTGTGGATTCATTCACAGACGGAATTTTCGTCTGCCGCAGCGAATTCGAAAGTCCCGAGGTGGACGGCGAGATTCTTGTGGCGTGTCCCGACGGCATCGCTGACCCGGTGTCGCTTGTGGGCAAATTCATGAACGTCCGCATAACCGCTGCGGACGAATATGACCTTACGGCAGAAATAGTTTCACTTTGATAACACTAAAATATCATGAACAGAATCCTTTGTTCACTGTCAGGTGCCTTTTCGGCACTTTCCGTGCTGACATCCTGCGGCCCGTCCACCTATGCTCTGGACGTGGAACTTCGCCAGCCTTCCGCATCCGGGCTTGACCTTGGCGGAAAGGCCATCAGCGTTGTCTTTCTGGACAATGGCGTAAGCGAGGATTCTCTCTTTTCCGCTACATTTTCACAAAGTTTTGCCGAAAGGATGGACAAGGAATATTTCGGTGGGGACAGTCTGGTGCAGGTGTTCAGCCTCAGGACAAGGCCCGGAGCGGAATACAGCAGCAGGGACACAATGATAAACCTCCTCACGGAGACGAATGCAGACGTGCTTTTTCTTATGGATACCCTGCATTTCGGCCAGGTGTCCCCAAGCCTGCCGGCAGACGATGCTGCCGGACGTTCTTTCGTGGAGGCTTCTTTTCCTTATTCCGTGACACTGTATGTCTATGACGCCATGTACAAGGGCGACAAGGTATTCGAATTCAGCGGAAGCAAGACGGCCAAGTCCTACACTTATCTGACAGGCAATGAATCCGGAGAGGAACGTTTCCGGATGCTGAAGGAAAATCTCGTGTCGGAGGCAAAGTCTTCCGGCAGTGCGTCTGCCTCCAGTTTTCTTGCGGGATGGGAGAGCGAGAGGTTCATTTTTTATATTTTCGATTCCGATGCCTGGTATGAATCCTATTATGCCGTGCAGGAATACCGGTGGAAAGAAGCCATGGATATCTGGATGTCCATGCTCGACACCAAAAATCTCGAAAAGAAGGCCTGCCTTGAATACAATCTGGCGGTCGCCTGCTATATACAGGGGCAGTATTCCCTTGCGAAGGAATGGATAGAATTGTCCGCAAAGGACTTTGATCTGCCCTTTACCAAGCGAGTCTCATCCATGATACAATCAAAACTATGAAAACGGCATCTTCAGACGGCATCTATGATGTCATCATTATCGGAGGCGGGGCAACTGGGGCCGGAACGGCCCGGGATTGTGCCCTGCGCGGCCTGAAAGTGCTTCTGATAGAAAGGCATGACATTGCCACAGGAGCAACGGGCAGAAATCACGGACTGCTGCACAGCGGAGCCCGGTATGCTGTAACGGACACGGAATCCGCCCGTGAATGCATCAGCGAAAACATGATACTCAAGAAGATTGCACGCCACTGCGTAGAAAGGACGGACGGGCTTTTCCTGACTTTGCCCGAGGACGATCTCGGCTATCAGGACAAGTTCGTGCAGGCGTGCAGGGCATCCGGAATAGAAGCGGAAATACTCGACCCTGAAGAGGCCTTGAGGATGGAACCGTCCGCCAACCCTGACATCATCGGTGCGGTGAAAGTGCCGGACGGTTCCGTTGACCCGTTCAGGCTTACTTCGGCAAACGTTATAGATGCAAAGCTTCACGGAGCACAAATCCTTGTCTATAATGAAGTCACTGATTTCATATTTGACAAGGACAGGATAGTGGGCGTAAAGGTTCTCGACCATGTTACAGGAGAAAAATCCTGCAGATACGGGGATGTCATAGTGAATGCTGCCGGAATTTGGGGCGCAGGAATCGCCGAAAAGGCCGGCACGAAGATCAACATGTTTCCGGCGAAGGGTTCTCTCCTCATTTTCGGGCACAGGGTAAACAATGTGGTGCTCAACCGTTGCAGAAAGCCTGCGAATGCGGACATCCTTGTTCCTGGAGACACGATATGCGTAATCGGGACCACGTCGGACAGGGTGCCATACGACCAGATTGACGACATGAGGGTGACGCCTGAAGAAGTGGACATTCTCCTTTCCGAGGGACAGAAACTCGCTCCATGCCTTGCCTCCACCCGTATAATCAGGGCATACGCCGGAGTGAGGCCTCTCGTGGCGGTTGACGACGATCCTTCCGGAAGGAACATAAGCAGGGGAATCGTACTGCTTGACCATGAGACGAGAGACGGGATCAAGGGCTTCATAAGCATTACGGGAGGCAAACTGATGACCTACAGGCTAATGGCAGAACTGGCCACCGACCTTGTGTGCAAGAAACTCGGTGTCACGGCGAAGTGTGTCACGGCAGAAGTGCCGCTCCCCGGCTCGAAGAACGAGTCTCCGGAGGAAATTTCCGACAAACTGTCTTCAGTATATGCCAATCCGATGCGGGCCTCTGCCGGAAGGCACGGCGACATGGCATCCTCCATTTCACACGGGAACGAATATGACCTGAGCCTCGTGTGCGAGTGCGAGGATGTGTCCCTGGGCGAAGTTGAATACGCTTTGGAGAATCTTGATGTGAACAATCTTGTGGACTTGAGGCGCAGGACAAGAGTCGGAATGGGAACCTGCCAGGGAGAACTCTGCGCATGTCGTGCTGCGGGACTTCTCGCCAACACGAAGAAATGCGTGGCTGACGCAAAAGCCGATTTGAGGCGTTTCATGAACGAAAGGTGGAAGGGAATGTACCCGGTAAGCTGGGGCGAGACCCTGAGGGAAAATGAATATACATTATGGGTGTACGCAGGCGTCTGCGGAATGAACGGACATGCGTCATCAAAAACAGAAAAGGAGGCCGAAAATGAGATATGACACGATAATTATAGGTGGGGGCCTTTCCGGACTCGTGTGCGGAATAAGGCTCCAGAAGGCAGGACAGAAATGCTGCATCGTATCTTCCGGACAGAGTGCCCTTCATTTTTCTTCCGGATGTTTCGATTTCCTTGACAGGCTTGAGGACGGTACTGTCCCCGGGAATCTTGCCGAATGTCTTGTCTCCCTTCCGGAAAGCCATCCATATTCGAAGATAGGGGCGGAAACGGCGAAAAAATATATGGGAGAGGTCCCTGAATTTTTCGCAGGCTGCGGTGTGCGGCTTTGCGGGAATCCGTACCGGAATTCATACAGGATGACTCCGATGGGCGACATGTGTCCGACATGGCTTTCTCTTGAGGATTTCCCTCTGGCCGGTGAACCTGATGCCAAAGTGGCCGACAGGGCACTTGTCGTCAACATTTTCGGTTATCTTGACTTCAATACGGCTTTTGTCGCTGATGCCCTGGAACGCAACGGGACCGTATGCCGTGTAATTTCTGTCAGGATAGACGAAATGGAGAGGCTGCGCATGAATCCGAGCGAGATGAGGGCCACCAACATAGCCAGGGTAATGGACAGGCCGGAAGTGTGCGGCAAGTTCATTGCTGCCGTCTCGGAAGAATTGAGGGGCGAGGATACAATCATCCTTCCTGCAGTGTTCGGACTGGCTTCGGATGAGGTGCTGCCGAAGATCCGTTCCTCCTTCTCGGCAGATGTGCGTTTCGTGGCGACCATGCCCCCTTCCGTTCCGGGAATAAGGACGCAGATGAAATTGAGGAAGGCGTTTGAGCATGCCGGAGGGGTGTACCTTTTGGGCGATACCGTAAACGGGGCGGAAATGTCAGGAGATAAGGTCCTGTCCATCTCCACATCCAATTTCGGCGACTACAGGCTTCATGCCGACAATTATGTCCTGGCTTCGGGCAGTTTCTTCAGCAAGGGGCTGGTCGCCGTGCCGGACAAGATTTACGAGCCGGTCTTCGGGCTGGACGTGGATTACGCAGGAGACAGGAAGGAATGGTATGACACGGATCTTTTCTCTCCTCAGAACTATATTTCTTTCGGGGTAGCCACGTCGCGGGATTTCCGCCCGTTCAAGGACGGTAAACCGGTTTCGAACCTGTATGCCGTTGGCTCGGTGTTGAGCGGAACCAATGCCCTGAATGAAGGTTCCGGCGCAGGTACGGCAATTTTGACCGCATTCCGCACCGCAGACCTCATTCTCGGTAGAGTGGATTCTTCAAAAGCCGGACAATCATTAAAATAGGAGGACTCGACCCATGAAACTGCAGGAACAGAATATCAGCAAGAATAATTTTGAGCAGTGCATCAAATGTACTGTATGTACCGTATATTGTCCGGTGGTGCCGGTGAATCCCCTGTACCCCGGACCGAAGCAGGCAGGACCTGACGGGGAAAGGCTCAGGCTGAAGAAAGGTGAGTTTTTCGATGAAGCCCTCAAATACTGCCTCAACTGCAAGAGGTGCGAGGTGGCATGCCCGTCAGGCGTGAAAATCGGGGACATAATCCAGTCCGCAAGGCTCAAATATTCCCGTCATTCCCCGTCGCTGCGCGATACAATCCTCGCAAGCACGGACTTCGTGGGAAGTGCGGCGACCATTGCGGCACCAATCGTGAATGCTGCCGTGGCGATGAAACCGGCAAAGGCAATAATGGACGGAGTCCTCAAAATAGACCACAGGCGCACTTTCCCGAAATATTCTTCGGGAACATTCGAACGCTGGTTCAGGAAAGAGGCAGCCGCAGCACAGGAGAAATTCGACAGGCATGTGGGCTATTTCCACGGCTGTTATGTGAATTACAATTTCCCGGACCTGGGAAAGGATTTCGTGAAACTCATGAACGCCGTCGGTTATGGCGTGAGACTCGTCGACAAGGAGAAATGTTGCGGCGTGGCTCTGATTTCCAACAAGATGACCGGTGCGGCGCTCAGACATGCCCGTCATAATGTGGATGTAATCGGGAAGACAGTCGCGGATGCGGGAAATCCTGTCCTCCTCACGTCTTCGACATGCACGCTCACGATAAGGGATGAATACCCTCATCTTTTGGGCGTGGACAATTCCGGAATCAGGGATAATGTGCTCCTTGCCACCAAGTTCCTCTATACCCTCGTGGACAGCGGAAAGGTGAAACTTGTCTTCCGCAAGGACTTTTCCATGAAGGCTGCATATCATGCGCCTTGCCACATGGAGAAATTGGGATGGGGCATATTCTCTATCAGCCTTATGAAGATGATACCGGGGCTTCAGCTTGAAATCCTGGATTCGAACTGCTGCGGAATCGCCGGCACTTACGGGTTCAAGAAAGAGAATTATGAGGTGTCGCAGGCTATCGGCGAGCCTCTGTTCCGCCAGATTGGTGAAATCAACCCTGATGTCGTTGCAACTGACTGTGAAACCTGCAAATGGCAGATTGAGATGAGCACTCCGTACAAGGTGATGAATCCCGTGTCGATTCTTGCTTCCGCCATAGATGTCGAAGCCACCCGTGCGGCAAATGGATAATGTTTTCATTAATGAAGTTCGGCGAATCACCCTAGATTCGCCGAACTTCGTTTAAAAGGCGGGACCGTAAGCCGGTTTCTGTTTTTAAATCTGTCATTTATCTGCGCAACCTACCCCCTGGCAACGGACGGGCAGCCCTTGACTGCCAGTATATTTGGTCTTGCAGGCTTCAGTGGCGTACCCGCAGTGCGTCGCCGCACTGCGGCGTGAGCCCTTACCTCGCGTTTTCACCCTTGCATCCCGAATGATGCGGTTGTTTTCTGTTACGCGGTGCACGGGATTGCTCACGTCTGCGCTTTCCGCAGTGAAGTGCGCTTTCCTGTCCGGACTTTCCTCTTCCGAGGTCTAAAAAGGGTAATTTCTGCGTTACGCTTGGCTCGAAAATCCTCATGTACGAGAGTACACTGCGGGTTTCTCACCTTCGCAAGCCTTGAAATTCCGACTTTTTAGACCTCGGAAGCGACAGATCGTCCCGCCTTGCATTATTTATAGCCGAGCTTGCGCTCGATTTTGTCATTATATCTTATGGTTCTCTGGACATCCCTTTCCAGGGCAGGAGTGATGTCCTTGCAGACCTTGTGGCAGCACATTTCGTAGGAATACATCCTGCCTATGCAGAAATTGGTGTGCTCGCACCCGCTGCAATGGTTAGCGTCCGCCTTCATCTTGTTCACAAAGTCGGTGTCCTCCAGCACGGCGCGTCCCATCTGCAGCATTTCAAAGCCTGCATCCATGATTTTATCGGCATCCTTGCGGGAAGTCACCCCTCCCACATATACCAGGGGCATGTCAGGCAGAGCCTCCCTGAATTTGAGCGCATCCTCAAGGAAATACAGTTTCTTGAACGGCACGGACGGCGACACGATGTCCCCTCCGATTGCCACTCCGAGTTTCAGCCACCACATGTTCATCGGCATGTAGTGTGCAATGGCCTTTTTCGGGAATTTTCCCCTCATGACATACATCGGGGCGCGGCTGACAAAACCGCCTGACAGCACAAGGGCGTCTGCCCCGCATTTCTGCAGTTCCTTTGCCACGATGAGGCTTTCATCCAGTTCCATTCCACCCTTGAAGCC
>CALVDU010000155.1 GCA_944326375.1 uncultured Bacteroidales bacterium
GACAAGGCTTCAGAAACCGCATGGTCTGCATGGCAGAAATTCAATAAGGCAAAAGACCGGCTGTCTGAAGATGAAAGAGCATACTGCTGCAAGTATGTCATCATGATGTTCAACAAGATAGAGAGCAGTTACCCCAATCCCGACGAACTAGCGGAAGCGGAAAAAGAGGCATATCTTATCCTGAAACCCCTTATATTCCGGCAGACAGACTTGGATGACCCCACATTCATAAAAATGCTGATTCCATTGGCCATAAAGGCTTCAGATGCGCATACCGCAGAAAAACTCATCAGTATGACCGATGATCCAGGTGACGCCATAAGACAAAGGATGATTGTCAGGATGATTTCTCCCGACGAAAGGGAAAGGAAACAGGCCATATCCGAGTATATACGTTGTGCTGCAACAATATGCAACAATTACATTTCATTTGCCGCCGAGCAGGAAGTGGAGATACTTGAAAGATACAGCCTGTTGGAAACCGTCATCTCGCAATGCAGGGAAACTGCCGATACCGACAGTCTGTTCCTTATGTGGCACATCTCCGTCCTCAAAAAGGACGCTGAACTGCAGGCATGGTGCGAAAACAGGCTGAAAGACATCGCAGCAAAAGACAAAAATATGGACATTCTTGCCGTTTATGCCGTCCAGGCAGAAAAATACGGCATGGATGAAAACGGGCATGACATGGTGTCCCTGTTCGAGGATTGGCTCGGAAATCCGGCCTTCGAGCTGGAGAATGTCATCCGCTGCATAAAAACAATGCTGCCCATCAAAAAGACGTGGAAAAATCCGGAAAAAGAAACCATTTTCAGATACAGCGGCAATTGCATGCATTCTTGCGGGAAAATACCGGGAAGGTCTTGAATATGCCGGCAGAATCAAATCGGAAAAGGATAAGGATAGATGCCCGCCATCTGCAGGACCGAATTCAAGGCAACAAAAGCACTGCTTCCATCCCCGTCATAAATTCATCTGCAATGAATTTTTTTTGTAAATTTGCAGGATATGGACAAAAATACGAAAGAACGGCTCATATACTGGGCAGAGAAATACAACGACCCGAAATATTTTACCGAAGACCCCATAATTTTCCCCAAAAAATTCGCCGGAATGCTTGCAGACGGCAAGGCATGTCTTGCCGACGTGGAAATTGCCGCCGTGATTGCATCGCACCTCGCATGGGGCAGACGCCCGATGATAGTCAGGGACTGTGAAAGGGCATTCGACGAAATGGGCTGGCAGCCATACGCTTATGTAATGTCGGGAGAATACAGGAATGACAGCGCAAGCCTGCACAGGACGGTAAAATGGAGCGAGTTCGCCCAAATCTGCGCCAACCTCAAGACCTCGTATTCCACGAGGGAAAGCCTTGAAGGCCTTGACGATACGGGGTTCAGATGCGGGATTTACGGCAGAAAGGAAGACCCGAAGGCAGCAAACAAGAAAATCAACATGATGAGACGCTGGCTCGTGAGGGACGACGGCAAGGTTGATCTCGGAGTCTGGAAGCACAGCGACAAGCGCAGCCTCCTCATTCCCCTCGATGTGCACGTATATGAAACCGCTGTCCTGCTCGGGCTGACGCAGAGAAAGCCGAAAGACATCGTGACGGTCCGCGAAATAACGGACTCATTCAAGGAAATATTCCCTGACGACCCGTGCAAGGGGGACTTCTCCCTCTTCGGCTACGGAATCGACACCGCCAAATGACACTCTGACAAAAACACGAAGCCATGCCGAGACTTTTCATAATATCAGGATGCAACGGCGCAGGAAAGACCACAGCATCCTACACCCTGCTCCCTGAGATGCTCGAATGCAGGCAGTACGTCAATTCAGACGAATTCGCCAAAGGCCTGGCTCCCTTCGATCCAGAATCGGCATCCATACAGGCAAGCCGGCTCATGCTCCTCAGGATCAGATACCTGCTCAAAAGGAAAGAAGACTTCAGCATCGAGACCACCCTTGCCACGCGGAGCCTCCTGAAGATGATAAGGGAAGCCCAGGAAGAAGGCTACTTCGTGACCCTCATGTATTTCTGGCTCAATTCCCCGGACCTTGCAGTCGAAAGGGTAAGGGCAAGGGTCGAGGCAGGTGGACACAATATTCCGGAAGAGACCATAAGACGGAGGTACAAGACAGGGATAAGATATTTTTTCAAGGACTACGCCCCGCTCTGCGACAGGTGGATTCTTGCGGACAATTCGCAGGTGCCGTTCAGGGTCATCGCAGAGGGCTACAAAAATGAAGTTACCGTCGTGAAAGACGAAGCCACTTTCAAAAAAATCCATGAAAGTGCGGAGAGCGAGGTCCAAAATGAAGAAGAGACGAAATGAAGACAGAACAATATTATCTTGACAGGTTCAGGGTAACAGTGCCCCAGCTCGAAAGGCTGACGGCAACGGCACTCTCCCGCGGAGGCGACTACTCCGACCTGTATTTCGAATACACGACATATCAGGAACTGCTCCTGAGGGACGGAGAAGTGACCTCGGGAGGTTTCCACGACGACTACGGGGTCGGTATCCGTGTCCTGAAAGGAGAACGCACAGGCTACGCATATTCCGAAAACACCGGAATGGCGGACATGACGGCAGCAGCCGAAGCGGCAGCACAGATTGCCCATGCCCCATCCGGAAACCCTGACGGGCGCAATGCCTACGGCAAAACGGACATCCGTCCTTCAAACGACTTCTATCCCATAGCCGACGACTGGAAAAATCACGCCTCCGGCAAATTCATACCCGTGCTCAACGCTCTGGAAAAGGCTGTATTCGCCAAAGACCCCAGAACAGTGAAAGTGATTGCCAAACTGGCATGGTCGGAAAGCGAAATCATGATGTACAACTCCTTCGGGGAACTGGTATGCGACTACAGACCGCTCGCAAGCCTCGTGGTCTCGGCCGTGTTCAGCAACGGAAGCACCACTGAAAGCAAGACCGCTGCAAGGAGTTTCAGGACCGGGGCTGAAATGATTAGCGACAGCCTCGTCGAGGAACTCGCATCCGAAGCTGTTTCGGGCATAGACGACAGGTTTGCCGCAAGGCGGCCGAAAGGAGGCAGAATGCCTGTCGTAATGGGAGCCGGAGCGTCAGGAATCCTTCTGCACGAAGCAATGGGCCATTCCTTTGAGGCAGACTTCATCCGCAAGGGACAGTCGATTTTCTCCGGAATGCTCGGGAAAAAGGTATGCAACCCGTCCATAAGCATAATCGACGACGGCACAATCTCCGCCAACAGGGGCGCATGCAATTACGATGACGAGGGCATACCGGGGCAGAAGACATACATGGTCAGAAACGGAGTCCTCGAATCATATCTCCACGACAGGATCAGCGCAAACCGATTCGGAATCGCATCCACGGGAAACGGCAGGCGTGAATCATTCAGATTCAATCCGATACCCCGCATGAGGGCAACCTACATGGAAAGCGGGGACGCCACCCCTGAAAGCATCATTGCCTCCGTCAAGAAAGGAATCTATGTGGACGAATTTTCCAACGGGCAGGTCAAGATTGGCGAAGGGGACTTCACTTTCTA
This sequence comes from uncultured Bacteroidales bacterium, assembly GCA_944326375.1. Classification (GTDB taxonomy): domain Bacteria; phylum Bacteroidota; class Bacteroidia; order Bacteroidales; family UBA932; genus Cryptobacteroides. Next base: position 3,544 of record CALVDU010000155.1, read on the forward strand.
CGTGAAAAGCGGACATCTAATCGAAAACGGAAGGCTTACCGCCCCGATAAAGGACATCAACATCATCGGCAACGGTCCTCAGGCTCTCGCAGACATCACGGCGGTCGGCAACGACCTCAGGATAGACAACGGCACATGGACCTGTGGAAAGGAGCAGAGCGTCCCGGTATCCTGCGGAATACCTACGGTGCTCGTGAACAATCTTACGGTAGGAGGAGAATGACAATGGAAAAGAAAGAAATCACCGGACTCATCACACCAGAAGAAATATCCGCAGCAGAGTTCTGCCTCAACTCCATATTGCGCCACGGAGCACAGCAGGCAAGGGTTTCGCTCAGCAAGAGCGTGCTGGACACAACAGGAATGCTCAACGGACAACTGGACAAGGTGTCCCATTCTTCCGACAGGTCAGTATTCATGTACATATTCGCTGACGGCAGATACGGCACTTTCTCCACCAACATGTTTGACCGGGATGAACTGGAAAATTTCACCCTCAGGGCCGTCAATGCCGTGAAGCTTCTTGCCGAAGACCCGCTGCGCAAACTCCCGGACATCTCAAGGACGGCAAAAGACGCCGTGACCGGCAGGGAACTCGGACTTTTCGACGAAGAATACGGGAACATGTGTGCCGAACAGCGGTTTGCCGTCGCCGAAAGCGAGACAATGACCGGGAAATTCCCGGGAACCGACAAATGCCGGATCATTTCGGAAGAATGCGAATATTCCGACTCCGTGGACGACAATCTGCTCATCGACTCCTCCGGCTTCGTCGGAAGACATACGGAAACATCTTTCAGCCTGAGTTCCGAAGTGACGGTTGAAGACTCCGGAGGCAGAAAATTCAGTGGCTGGTGGTGGGAATCATCCCCCTTTGCAAAAAACCTGAAAACCGGCACATGCTCAGCAACTGCCCTCGAAAGGGCTGCAAGGCAGATCGGGCCGAAAGCCTGCAAAAGCGGGAAATACACCCTTGTGACCGACACGACGGTCAGTTCAAGACTCATTTCGCCCATAATATCCGCACTGAACGCCTTTTCCATACAGCAGAAAACCTCATTTTTGGAGGACACAGCAGGGAAAAAGGTGTTTTCCGACGGACTCATGCTCATGGATTTGGCAAGGACACCGGGACGTCCGGGCTCACGTCTTTATGACACGGAAGGTGTCGCCACATCAGATGCCCCGATCATAAAGGAAGGCACTGTATGCAACTATTTCGTGAACACATACATGGCTGCAAAGACAGGACTCGCCCCAACCATTGAGGGCGTTTCCCGCCCTGTGCTCATGCCGTACAACTGCGGTCAGGACACCGGCGCATCGGCCCTGATGAAACTCTGCGGGGAGGGAATCTATGTCACCGGCTTCAACGGGGGCAACTGCAATCCTGTCACAGGCGACTTTTCCTACGGGATCGAAGGCTTCGCATTCCGTGACGGAAAAATTCTGCATCCGATAAGGGAAATGCTCATAACCGGCAACATGATGACGCTCTGGAACAGCCTCAAGGCAGCAGGAGACGACGCAAGAGCATGCACAAGGTGGCAAATTCCGTCACTTGTATTCGAAAATGTTGATTTCAGCGGATAAAAATGATAACTTTGCCGCCCGGTTTCCGCCCTGCGGACCCCGGCGGAAAACAGAATAAAGGAAAACAAAATACTGCAAGACATGAAAATAGAAAAACACAAGGTGGTCGAACTGTGCTATGAACTCGAAGTGGAAGGCAGCATAGTCGACAGGACCACTCCGGAAAAGCCACTTGACTACATCCACGGCACAAGATCCCTTCTCGACAAGTTCGAGGCAAACATCGAGGGCATGGAGCCGGGAGACAAATTCAAGTTCACCCTTACCCCTGCAGAAGGCTATGGCGAGATTGACCCAAGCCGCATCATCGACCTTCCAATGGAAGCATTCGAAGTGAACGGCACAATACAGCAGGACCTTCTCGTGCCAGGCACTACAATTCCGCTCATGAACAGTGCAGGCGGCATTGTTCCGGGAAAGGTTGTGGAAGTGAGCGAAAAATTCGTGAAAATGGACCTCAACTCCCCTATGGCAGGCAAGACGCTCAATTTCTCCGGAGAAATCCTCACGGTGCGTGATGCCACTGAAAAGGAACTGAAAGAAGGTCTGCACGGGGAATATGTGCACTCCTCATGCAACTGCGGAGGCGGATGCGGTCATCATCACGAAGGAGGCTGCGACCATGAGCATGGCGACGGCGAATGCTGCGGCGGACATTGTGACTGCGACAAATAACTGACAGGGTTCTGGAAGCATGTGGCTGTTACTGTCTTTTGCATCGGCTGCCCTTCTCGGACTCTACGACGCATCAAAAAAAGCGGCACTGAAAGACAACGCTGTTCTTCCGGTGCTGCTTTTGAATACCATATTCGCCACTGTCATATTCTCCCCGTTCATAGTCAGCGACCTTTTCGGGACAGGCTGGTTTTCAGGAACCCCGCTTGACCCGTCACCCTTTGCCGGACATCCCGAGACATCAGGAAGCACAGCCGGAGGTTCCTTGCTTCATGCGCATCTGCTTGTAATCATCAAGGCGTTCATAGTGCTGACTTCCTGGATTTTCGGCTATTTCGGGCTGAAGCATCTGCCCATCACCATAGTAGGCCCCATAAATGCCACAAGGCCAGTGCTCGTGCTTGTGGGAGCGATGCTGATTTTCGGGGAAAGGCTCAACTGGTGCCAGTGGGTCGGCGTGCTCCTCGCAATGGCATCCCTCTTCCTGCTGAGCAGGTCGAGCAAGAAAGAGTCGGTCGACTTCGGGAAGAACAAATGGATTTGGGCAGTAGCCGCCGCTGCCGTAATCGGCGCAATCAGCGGGCTGTACGACAAGTACATAATGACCGAACTCAGCCCGATGTTCGTCCAGGGATGGTACAATTTCTACCAGATGGTGCTCATGGGCATCGTGATTCTCATCATCTGGCTGCCTCTCAGGAAGAAGACGACACCGTTCCGGTGGAGCTGGGCGATCCCCCTCATCTCAATTTTCATATCAGCGGCGGATTTCGCCTATTTTTCAGCCTTGAACCAGCCGGATTCAATGATATCCGTGGTTTCCCTGATAAGGCGCGGCTCTGTGCTCGTGTCGTTCGCCTGCGGCGTGCTGATTTTCAGGGAAAGAAACCTCAAGGCCAAGGCCATCGACCTGCTGCTCATTCTAATCGGCATGATATTCATTTATTTCGGAAGCAAATAAATTTGTCTCCGGCGCAATACCAATATTTTTTGTATCTTCGCAGGAATGAAAACGGCGGTAGTGATACTGAATTGGAACGGGAAGAAGTTTCTTGAAAGATTCCTCCCTCCGCTAATCGCATCCGTAAAGGGAGACTCTGCCGTTTTCGTGGCGGACAACGCCTCGACCGACGGCTCGGTTGAACTCCTGAAAGAGAAATTCCCTCACGTGCGGACAATGCTTTTCTCGAAAAACAGAGGTTTCACCGGAGGCTACAACCGTGCACTCTTCCAGATAGACTCCGAATACTATCTTCTGCTCAACTCCGACATAGAAGTCGCACCGGGATGGCTGGAGCCTCTCGAAGACTGGATGGACAATCATCCGGAATGCGGGATATGCGCGCCAAAACTGCACTCTCTCAAGGACAGGGACATGTTCGAATATGCCGGGGCAGCGGGCGGATATATCGACCGGTACGGCTACCCGTTCTGCCGGGGAAGAGTCCTCAACAAAGTCGAAAGGGACAACGGACAATACGACACCCCGGCAGAAGTCTTCTGGGCAAGCGGCGCCTGTCTCATGATAAGGGCGGAACTATACAGGTCCCTCGGCGGACTGGACAACCGCTTTTTCGCCCACATGGAGGAAATAGACCTGTGCTGGAGGGCGCAACTTGCAGGGTACAAGGTAAACATAGTGCCAGCATCCACGGTATGGCATGTTGGCGGAGGCTCATTGCCGCAAGGCTCGCCGAAAAAACTTTACCTCAACTACCGCAACAATCTGCTGATGCTCAAGAACAATCTTGCGCAGACAGAGACTGCCGCACTGAGGATGAAGGGAATTGAACGCAAGAAAAGCCTGTCTGCCGGGAAAAGAAGGGCACGGAGGATCATAGTGACGAGGATGCTGATGGACGGATGTTCCGCCATCATATACCTTCTGACCTTCAGATTCACTTATTTCAAGGCAGTGTTCGATGCTCACAGGGATTTCCGCAGGCTCGGACGCAACGGCGGCAAGGCCACGCCGCCCATAAACGGCAAGCCTCACGCAGTCACGGGCATATACGACGGCTGGATCATCCCGTCAGCCCTGCTTTTCGGCACAAAAGCCGCCTCTAAGGCAGAATTCCGGATAATGCAGAACAAATCACGCTTGAACGAGTCAAGGAAAAAATAATCTGACATCATGAAAATCATCATTGCGGGAGCCGGAGAAGTAGGCTCGCATCTGGCGAAAATGCTCAGCAACGAATCCAATGAAATTACGGTCATCGATTCGGAAAAGGAAAGGCTCGACCTGCTGGCTGAGAACACAGACATCATCAAGGTCGAAGGCAACCCGTCCTCAATAGAGATACTGAAGGAAGCAGGGGCTGACCATGCCGACCTGTTCATTGCCGTAAGCCCTTCGGAATCACAGGACGTCAACATAGTGAGCGCAATGCTCGCCAAGAAGATGGGAAGCAAGAAAGCCACCGCAAGAGTAAACAATGAAGAATACCTGTCTTACGAAAACAAGTACCTTTTCACGGAAATGGGCATTGACCTGCTTTTCTACCCGGAAAAGATTGCGGCGGCGGAAATAGTCGGACTGCTAAAAAGGTCAGCCTCCACAGAATCAATAGACTTCGCAAGAGGAAAACTCCAGATGGCGGTATTCAAACTGGAAGAGGACTCCCCGATAATAGACAAGAAACTGTCAGATTTCGTGAACGTCGCATCTTCCGATGCCCTGCCGTTCCGCGTTGTCGCCATATCCAGAGGAAACGAGACAATAATCCCGAGGGTTGACACCAAGTTCAAGTACCATGACCTCGTATTCATAATCTCCAAGCGCGAAGGGATGGAGACCCTCATGCAATACATCGGCAAGAGCAACGTGGAGGTTAACAAACTGATGATCCTCGGAGGCGGCCCGATAGGAGAAATGGTGGCGAAACAGGTTTGCAAGCAGGTGGATTCCATAAAGATCATCGAAAGGAAAAAGGAAAGGTGCTTCGAACTCAACGAAAGGCTCGGCGGCAACGTGATAGTCGTCAACGGAGACGGCAGAAACTCCGACATGCTGATGGAAGAATCCATCCGGGAATATGACGCTTTCGTGGCCGTGACGAGCAGCACAGAGACCAACATACTCGCATGCGTGGCGGCAAAGCGCCTCGGCGTAAGCCGCACGATAGCCGAAGTGGAGAACATCGAATACATCAAACTCGCCGAAAACATGGGCGTGGATGCCGTAATCAACAAGAAACTCATCACTGCCGGCAGAATCTTCAAGTTTACGCTAAGCGACAAAGTCCACTTCGTGAAATACATGAGCGGAACGAATGCCGAAATCCTGGAATTCGTCGTCGCCCCCGGAAGCTGGATAACCAAAGGCAAACTGAAAGATCTCGGATTCCCTCAGAATGCCATAATCGGAGGCATCATCAGGGGCAACGAATCCTTCATAGCCGTCGGAGATTCCGAAATAGAGGCATACGACAGGGTAGCCGTATTCGCTCTTCCGGAGGCAGTAAAGGATGTGGACAAATTTTTCAGGTAACACGTTTCAGACAAGAGCATGGCAAGTTATCTTCAGATAGAGAACATTTCCAAATCATACGGGCCGAAGACACTCTTCGAAAACATAGGCTTCAACATCAACGAAGGCGACAAGATAGCACTCATCGCTCCCAACGGGGCCGGAAAGACCTCGCTGATGCGGATTCTCGCAGGGGAAGACAAGTCCGATTCAGGAGGAAAAATCACGTTCCTGAAAGACATCCGCATAGCATTCCTGCAGCAGGACTACGCGTTCGACCCTGAAAAGGACATCTTCACTCAAATCATGACATCCAGCGCAGGCTTCACGGAGCATCTCGACGACGAGCACCTGTGGCAATACGAACTCCGTGTAAAACAATTTCTTACGGGATTCAACCTGCCCGACTTCGGCAAGAAGATGAAAGAATTGTCGGGAGGCGAAGTAAAAAGGGTCGCCCTCACGGAAATGCTTGCCGCTGAAGCGGATTTCCTGATAATGGACGAGCCGACCAACCACCTCGACACGGACGCAATCGAATATCTTGAAAATTATCTGTCCAAGTCACGCTGCACCCTGCTCATGGTCACCCACGACCGCTATTTCCTCGACAGGGTGTGCAACACCATATTCGAACTGGACCACGGTGCGCTCTACATCTACAAGGGCAACTATCAGAACTATCTCGAAAAAAGGGCTGAACGCATAGCCAACTGGAATGCCGAAACAGACAAGGTCCGGAACATTCTTCGGCGGGAACTGGAATGGATACGCAGCACCCCTCAGGCGAGGACAGGTAAAGCGAAATACCGAATCGACGCATTCCGGGACCTGCAGGACAGGGCCTCACAGGTACGGACACAGAAGACCGTTTCCATGGACGAAGTGAAAGGCAGCGCAAGGCTCGGCACAAAAATCATAAACTGCAAGGATGTCAGTTTCCACTACGGAGACAAATGCTACCTTGACCATTTCACATACAATTTCCAGAGATACGAAAAAGTCGGCATAGTCGGCAGGAACGGTGCGGGAAAAAGCACATTCATCAACCTCCTGACAGGCAACTGGACTCCGGACATGGTATGCACCGACCCTCAGGAATATGCGACAAGGACTTCCGACGACAGACGCGGTCTTCTTACCGGGACCATCGAAAGGGGCGAATCCCTGAAAATAGGCTATTACCGCCAGAGCGGAATTTCATTCAACCCGGAGGACACTGTCCTCGACATAGTGAACGACACGAGGCTTCTGAACCGCTTTCTCTTTCCGCACGACATGCTCAACAACAAGATTGAGAAACTCAGCGGAGGCGAACGGCGCAGGCTCTACCTGCTCACAATACTGATGCAGCAGCCAAACCTGCTGATACTCGACGAGCCTACCAACGACCTCGACATCGTGACGCTGAACATACTCGAAGAATATCTCAAGGAATTCGAAGGCACACTGATCATAGTCTCACATGACCGCCACTTCCTCGACAGGCTCGCCGACCACCTGCTCATCTTCTGCGGAGACGGGGTTGTCAAGGACTTCATCGGCAACTACAGCGAATACAGGGCCTATATCCGGGAATACGATGCTGCCAGGCGTGCAGCGGCGAAAACCGAAGAAAAGGCGTCATCAAAAGCGGCTGAAAAACAAGAATGCAAGGATACGGCAGCCGCACCGGCAAAGAAGAAAAAACTTACTTACAAGGAGCAGAAGGAATTTGAAGCACTGGAGAAAGACCTGGCAGACCTTGCCGCAGAAAAATCGGATCTTGAAGCCAGAATAAGCAGCGGAAGCCTCCAATACGAGGAACTCCAGTCCGCATCCGAAAGAATCGGCGAAATCATCTCGGCCACGGAGGAAAAGGAGCTGCGCTGGCTTGAACTCGCCGAAAGTATTTCGTGAACAGGGAAACGGCTAATTCTTGCGTTTCAGTTCGAAGCCTATCTTCATGCCGTCGTATTGGCTTATCAATGCATTGAGAGCCTTCAGTTTGGAGTCTCCGGCAGAAGACGAGATCCTTGCAAGGAAATCGATGATTCCGTCTGCATTGAAGAGAAGTTTCATGTCTGTGGCACTTACCGAAACGCCTGTCTTGAGCGACACGCCCTTCAGGCGTCCTGTCTTGCCATAGTCGAGCACAATAGTGTCCTCTTCCGGTGAAAAGGAATATGTGCCTGAAAAGGTCATTTTCTTGAATGTGGTAGAAAATGTGCTGTCCGCATTGAAGGTATAGACGAAAAGCCCATCTTCCAACCCTATCTTAGCAAGGTATTCGTCCAATTTCTCCTCCACCTTGCCGGACGCAAGCACGGATGCGGCCCCGGCGAGGGTATTGTCAGAAGTGAATTCGACAGCCGCACCGGAATATTCCCACGTCCCGGCAATGTTTTCCGGTATTATGTCAAGCCGGTCAGCTACGGCGCTGACCACATTCTTTATGTTGTCCTTGTTCAGCAGATCCTTCAGGGACTGCGCCTGCATGGACGTGCCGGCCGAGAAGACCAGGGCGGCAGCCAAAACCAACATTGTCTTTTTCATTATGCCTCCATTTTCAAAAGTTCATTCTCTTATATTGTCATTTCGCAAGCATGCGCATCCTCGCCCACGGAATCACTCCTGCCGGAGCCATCTTCTGTTCCAGCAGTTCCTTCATCTTGTCCATGTAAGGCGCCACATGAGAAAAGAACATGAAATATCCATCGCAGAGAGCATTCAGTCCCGTTTCTCCGGATTCCGTCGTATTGAACCTGTGCTTAGGGCATTCCCCATGGCAGGCAAAGAAATATTTGCATCTTGCACACTTGAACGGAAGCCCTCCCCTCTTGTCTATTCCGAACTTCGACTGCTGGGCGGACATCATCAGTTCCCGCAACGGGGTCTCGAAAATATTGCCAACCTTATATCTGGGATAGACGAAATGGTCGCATGAATAAAGGTCTCCGTTGTGCTCCAGCACAGAATTTCCCCCGCAAGTCTCGGCATACACGCAGGTTCCGGGCTGCACGCCGCACCAGTTCGCAAGGGTGCAGTCAAAAAGGTTCACGAAATACTGACCCACATCTTCAACGACCCAGGCATCGAATATGTCGCACATGAATTTTCCGAAAGCAATCGCATTCACCGACCACGGAGAAATACGCGCCCCCTCCGTTCCCGGATCCACAATGAACGGCCTGGCCTTTTTGTCCGGTTTTCCGGAGGCATTAAGAGGATATTTCACGTGCTCCACAACCGGCATGAACTGCATGAACCTCGTCCCGAGCTGCTTCAGAAAACGATAGACCTCTACTCCACGGCCCTCGCTCGCCTTGTTGACCGTCGTCATGGTATTGTACTCCACTCCGTAACGGTAAAGCAGGTTTATTCCTCTGATAACCTTGTCGAAAGTAGGGGCCCCACCCTTGTCCTTGCGGTATTTGTTGTGGATATCTTCCGGACCGTCTATCGAAATCCCCACAAGGAAATCGTTGTCGCTGAAAAAGGATGCAAAATCCTCGTTCAACAAAGTTCCGTTAGTCTGGATTGTATTGTGGATAATCTTGTCCCCGCACCATTTCTGCTGATATTCCACCGCCTTCCGGTAAAAATCAAGTCCGAGCACAAGCGGTTCCCCTCCGTGCCAGTTGAACGTTACCTCCGGCACGTCATTCGCACCTATGTATTCCCTTATGCACTTCTCCAGCATGTCGTACGTCATGCGCGGCTCCACTCCGCCGTAGATTTCGGACTTGTCGAGATAATAGCAATAATGGCAGTCAAGATTGCATAAAGACCCGGCAGGCTTGAACATCAGATTGAACGAGACAGGCCCCGACAGTTTAATCGCATCGGCAAAAGGAATGGTATCTTTAAAAGGATTCTGCATCTGAAAAGTATTGTATAAACGATTGTTCTGTGTTATTCGCGGTAGTCAGTCGGGTTCATACCGAGGTTATGCTGGACATATCTGCTGAAATATGCCGGGGAAGAAAAGCCGAACATGTCTGAAATCTGCACGAAAGTCAATGACTTGTCTTTCAGCAGACGGGAAATGTCGAGTATCGTGTATCTGTTTATCCAATAGTTTGCGGCATATCCGCTCACCTTTTTTGAAACCTCCGACAGGTATTTGGACGTTATGCACAGGCAGTCGGCATACCAGGTGACCTCCCTGTGCTCCCTGTATGAACCATCTTCGAGCATTTTCAGAAAACGGTTCATTATGGATGCATTCTGCGTCGACACATCCTGCTCATCATACAGAGTCGCATGAAAATCAAAAAAGTCCAGAATGGCTGTCTGAATGACATTTATCATAATGTCCCTGAAAAACCTGTGTTCACTGTGCTTCAGACGGTATTCCACCGCTTCAAAATCCTTCCGGCAGACTTCCTGCTGCTCCGGCGTCAGCCTTATTATTGGATTAAGGAACAATGACAGTTGGCCTTTCATCCCGTAATTGCTCTGCGGCGTGCACAATTCGATGAATCCTGATGCGACATAAATCACCTTCACGCGAAAGTCTTCAGAAGGCCGCAACTTTTCCATAAGCTTGCCCTTGCGGACAATAAGCACATCCCCTGCACGCATCTCGAATTCCTTTCCGTTGAACAGAAAACCGCACAAGCCTTCAGTACAGAAAGCGTGTGCAAGATAATCCTTGAAAGCATCAGTCCCGACTCCGTCCAGACTGTCTGCAATTATTACATTCCTTTGGTCTTCCATCTGCATAGCCGCATATATCCTTGTAAAGATACGAAAATAACAGGATATTTTCCGCAAAAAGTATCTTCGAATCCGTAATTTTTGACATCGCCGATCCTGTGCCCCTGACTATTTTTGCATGAATGAATTTGTATTCACATTAAAACATATCATCATGAAAACATTGAAACTCAACAATGGAGTGGAAATGCCCCAGATTGGTTACGGGGTATTCCAGGTATCACCTGCAGAATGCGAAAGATGCGTCAGCGACGCCCTGAAAACAGGCTACAGAATGATAGACACGGCACAGGCCTACCATAATGAAGAAGGGGTTGGCAATGCCATAAGGAAAAGCGGAATCAGCCGTGACGAAATCTTCATCGTATCCAAGGTATGGATAACAAACTACGGGTACGACCGGGCCAAAGCATCAATCGACGAAAGCCTCCGCAAACTGCAGACTGACCATATCGACCTCATGCTGCTGCACCAGCCGTTCTGTGACCGCTACGGCGCATACAGGGCACTTGAAACCGCATACAAGGAAGGTAAGTTGAGGGCCATCGGTGTCAGCAACTTCTATCCGGACCATTTCATCGACCTCGCCAGCAACATGGAGATAGTACCTGCCGTAAACCAGGTTGAAGTGCATGTGTTCGACCAGCAGGTTCAGGCGCAGAAATACATGAGCGAATTCGGAACGCACATGATGGCATGGGCACCTCTTGCAGAAGGACGAAACAACTTCTTCAGCAATCCTGTTCTTGCAGAAATAGGGAACAAATACGGAAAAAGCATTCCGCAGGTTGCTCTTCGCTGGCTTCTTCAGAGAGATG
>CALVDU010000156.1 GCA_944326375.1 uncultured Bacteroidales bacterium
TGCCGTCTTTCGTCATAAGGAAATCGGGCCTGCATATCATCATCCGTGAATTGCCCGAAATGGAGCGGTGCACCAGAAACATGTCTATCAGTTCCCATTTTCCGGCATATCGGATTGTCCCTTCTCCTTTTTCATGCAAAGGCAGGGCGGCATTATGCATTGTTTCACCAAGCATGGCGAAGGCATCCCCCTCGGGAGTGTCATTGAAGTCGCCCATGGCAACCACATTTCTTTCCCCTGCTTCGTCCAGAGAATCGCAGACATGGCCCAGTACCGCCATTGCAGCCATCCTTTTCGGAGCGGAAGCGCGTGCCCCTCCGTATTTCGACGGATGATGATTGACAAGGAAATGCCACAATTCCCCGTCATTCCTTTTCAGGGAAACCCAAAGGATGTCCCTCGTGACCATCGGACTGCCGTCAAGGCTCTCCTTTACGGGATATGTCACGGCAGACACCTTTTCGAACATTCCTTCCCTATAGACAAGGGCAACATCTATCCCCCTCGGGTCCGGAGAATCGAAATGCACTGTCCTGTAGCCGAACTTCCTGAGCAGCGTGGCCCTGGCAAGCATGTTCACGACCCGGGAGTTCTCCACCTCCGCAAACCCCGCCACATCAGGCATCCTCCCGTACTCGTCGCATGTCCACATCATGGTCTTGGCGATGCCGTGAATTTTCCTCCAGAAACGGCTTTTTGTCCAATGCCTCTCCCCTTCCGGACCAAATTCCTCTTCAGAAGTCCCGATACCCTCGTTCTCCCAGTCGAAAAGATTTTCGAGATTCCAGAAAAGGAACAGCATGCCGTCCCCTGCATCAGCCCCCAAGCCTGCTTCACAGACACGCTCCGGCACAATATCCGCCGGCTTCATGTCCCGCACCGGCAACACCGACAAGACCAGTACAACGGCAAGCTCCACCATAAATCCCCTCCTCCATTTTTCCGCAAATATGGAACATTCGTTCCGGACAGGCTTTCAGAAAAAGAAAAACTTTCACTCTTTCCGCAAAAACAACTTATTTTTGCAGGCCCGCATATAAAGACGGCAAATATGGGAAGCATTCTGAAACGACTCAAGAGACATCCCGAAATAAAGGAAGAAACGGCATACGCCATACTGTTTGCCGTAGGGTTCTGCCATCTGCTGAATGACATGATACAGTCCGTAATACCCGCCATGTATCCGATACTCAAGGATAACTTAGGACTGACTTTCGCCCAGATAGGCATCATTACCCTGGTATTCCAAATGACATCCTCCATATTCCAGCCGTTCGTGGGACTGTATGCTGACCGCCATCCGCAGCCTTATTCGCTGTCCGCCGGAATGTGCTTTACACTGACAGGACTGCTTGCACTGGCATTCTCGTCAAATTTCCTGATGATACTGCTGTCTGTCGCCGTAATAGGCTGCGGTTCGTCCGTATTCCATCCTGAAGCGTCAAGAGTGGCACAAATGGCTTCAGGAGGAAGAAAGAGCCTTGCCCAGTCCATCTTTCAGGTCGGAGGGAACGGCGGCAGCGCCGCAGGACCGTTGCTGGCGGCCATGATAATACTCCCGTTCGGACAGCATGCCGTCGGATGGTTTGCTGTTGCCGCAATGCTCGCCTCCTTTATCCTGCTTCGGGTGGGAAACTGGTACAGCCTCATGCTTGCAGCAAATGTGCAGTCCCGCTCTTCGGAACGGACGGCCGTATCCGGATTGTCAAAAGGTCGCATCAGGACGGCGCTGGCAATCCTTGTCATCATGATATTTTCAAAATACTTCTACAATGCCTGCATGACGAACTATTTTACCTTCTTCCTGATGGACAAGTTCGGACTGACGGTGCAGCAGGCGCAGTTAGGATTGTTTGCATACCTTGCCGCATTTGCCGCCGGAACACTTCTCGGCGGAGTTTTCGGTGACCGCTACGGACGGAAATACGTCATAATCTTCTCGATTCTCGGGGCTGCTCCGTTCACGCTGGTACTTCCTTACCTTAATCTGTTCTGGGCAATTGCGGCAAGCATTCTCGTCGGGCTCATAATCTCGTCGGCATTCTCCGCAATCGTGGTCTATGCTACCGACCTCATGCCCGACAGGGTGGGAATGATTGCCGGAATTTTCTTCGGACTCATGTTCGGCCTCGGCGGCATCGGTTCGGCATTTTTCGGCTGGCTTGCAGACAGAACAAGCATAGAATCCATATTCCGCATAAGTTCATGGCTGCCTCTGCTCGGCATCATCGCCGTCTTCCTTCCTGACTTACGGCCCAACCGTCAGTTGCAATAAAACTGATTTTCAGCAAACGGCGCCAAATGCCATTTCCATATTCATTCCCTGCCACAGGGTAATCGGCAGCGACGGCTCACTCACAGGCTACGGCGGAGGACTCGACGCAAAACGCTACCTCCTGAACCTCGAACACGCCCCTTAACCCGCCAACTGCCACATCAAAATTCGGCCAACTGCCATATCAAAATTCGGCCAACTGCCATATCGAAAACATAAAATTATTTGATTTATAAAAATTTATATCGTAATATTGCAGTACGGTAAAAACAAAGAATCGTGAAAGAATATAAGCCAAGAATAGCCGACAGAATTATCGAGGACAAACTTGAAGCAATGGGTGCTGTCCTGATAGAGGGCCCGAAATATTGCGGAAAGACCACTTTAGGCAGCATGCACGCCAAAAGTGTGCTTTATATGGCTGACCCGGATACAAAAGACCAGAATCTTGCATTGGTGCAAACCAATATCAGACGGCTTCTTCAGGGAGAAACACCGAGAATGATAGACGAATGGCAACTGGCTCCCCAATTTTGGGATGCAGTCAGAAATGAGGTGGACAAGAGAGGAGAAGACGGACAATTCATTTTGACAGGCTCGGCTGTACCTCCGGACACAAGCGACATATTTCATACCGGAACAGGCCGTATTTCATGGTTGAAACTTCGCACAATGAGTCTTTGGGAATCAGGAGACTCCAGCGGGACAGTCAGCCTCGGAAGCCTGTTCGGTAAAAATCCTGAAATAGACGGGACAAGCGACATAAGCCTTGAACGACTTGCGTTTCTCGTATGCCGGGGCGGATGGCCAAAAGCCGTAATGAGCAAGAATCCGAAATCTGCATTGCTTCTGGCTGAAGAATATTATGAAGCCGTCACCCGCTCCGACATATCCCGTGCCGACAATGTGGAAAGAAATTCCGAAATGGCAAAACGGCTTATGAGGTCATACGCAAGGAATCAGGGAAGCCAAGCCACAGCAGGAACCATTCTCGCTGACATGAAAGCGGCAGAAGGGGACACAATAAATGAAAACACAGCATATTCATATATACGCGCCCTCAAGAAAATCTTTGTCGTAGAAGATTCTCTCGCATGGAATCCCAATTTGCGCAGCAAAACGGCAATACGGACTTCGGATACGAGATATTTTACAGACCCGTCCATTGCCACAGCCGCTTTGGGCCTGGGGCCAGAAGATCTGATAAATGACATGAAGACTTTCGGTCTTATCTTTGAAACCTTATGTATCAGAGACTTGCGTGTGTATACAGATGCTCTTAAAGGGACAGTGTATCATTACAGGGACAAGAACAACCTGGAATGTGATGCCGTGATTCATCTCAAAAATGGTCTGTACGGACTCGTGGAAATCAAAATCGGAGGTCATGACCCTATCGAAGAAGCGGCTGCGACCCTGTCCGAACTTTCAAGAAAGATTGATACCTCCAAAATGAATCCGCCGTCCTTTCTTATGGTATTGACCGGTATAGGCAACTATGCCTACAAACGTCCCGAAGACGGGATTCTCGTCGTCCCGATTGGATGTCTGAAAGATTAAATCATTCGCCACATCAGACCGGCTTTACCTTAATTCCAATTCACTGAATTTGGTTTAATTCAGTGAATACATTCACCAAATTAAGCCAAATTTGGTGAATTAAATATAAATTCATACCTTTACATCCACGACAGAAAATACATTCCTAAATGATACACAGGCAGATAACACACTCCATAATCGGGGATTATAGAAAACATAAAGTAATTGTTCTCTTAGGGGCAAGACAAGTCGGAAAAACCACGCTTCTGAATGAACTGCAAAAAGGTTCAGACAAAGTCCTCTTTTTGAACTGCGACAATTACGATGACATGGCTGCTCTTGAAAACAAGTCTTCGACAGAACTTGCACACCTGCTGTCGCCTCATGACCTTGTTCTGATAGATGAGGTCCAGAGAGTAAGAAACATAGGCCTGACTCTGAAAAAAATCGGAGACCTGAAACTCAACACCAAAATCATTGTGACAGGATCTTCATCGCTTGGATTGTCAGACGAAATCAATGAACCGGCAACAGGTAGACTTATCGAATATAATCTTTATCCCTTTTCTTTGGCAGAACTGGCCGCCGAATCTTCTGAAAGGGATGAACAAAGGCTGCTGGAAACGAGACTCATATATGGAACATACCCAGAAGTGGTCATGGAACCGGAAGACGCACGCAGAACATTGATTTCTTTAAGCAACAATTATCTTTACAAAGATTTATTTGCCTATCGTGGAATCAAGAAACCCGACATGCTGCAGAAACTCGTCAGAGCCCTGGCTCTCCAGATTGGAAGTGAAGTTTCATACAACGAATTGAGCAACCTGCTCGGAATTGACAAAAATACCGTGGAAACCTATATAGATTTGCTGGAAAAATGTTTTGTTGTCTTCCGTCTGGAATCATTCAGCAGAAACATGAGAAATGAAATAAAGAAAGGCAAGAAAATCTATTTCTATGACAATGGAATAAGAAATGCCGTACTGTCCAACTTCGCTCCATTGGAGCTGAGGAATGATGCCGGTGCCCTGTGGGAAAACATGATGATAAGTGAAAGAGTCAAACGAAATTCCTATTATCGCTCATATTCCAACATTTATTTCTGGCGTACACACGGACAACAGGAAATAGACATGATAGAGGAAAAGGACGGTGTGCTCCATACATACGAATTCAAATGGAATTCCCGCACAAAGGCCAGCCAACCAAAATCTTTCTCCGACTCATACCCCGATTCGCCATACGAAATCATCACTCCGGAAAATTTCTGGAATTTCGTAAAATAACGTATTTTCCGCTTCATTCCTTGCCGACTGGACCAGAAAATTGTTGGCAATGTAAAATATTCGGACAAATCACTAGTGTCCGGAGAAAAATTCTCCGACAATGTTTTAATTATTAAACATCAATAAGTTACAAGCATCAGAAAATTTTTCGATTAGAACATCAGTAACTTTGCGGTAGCCATCAAGAGGTTAT
>CALVDU010000157.1 GCA_944326375.1 uncultured Bacteroidales bacterium
TATATGTCGCAGATTCTCGGCTTCTTTTTGGCAGTGTCGTTCTGAATCGCCTGAAGATTCCTCTTGTATGCCTCCGCAGTAACAAGGTTGTTCTTCGCCATCGAAATCCTCGACAGGACCTCCTTCGGCTTGTAGACCTTGTCGTCCAATTGCAGTTCCTTGATGCAGGTCTTTATCGCACTCGTGGAATCTCCCGTGTCGTATATCGTGAAGTCGGACTTGTACCCTATGCTTTCGGCAAACTCCCTGAGGAACCTTATGAATATGGAATGGAATGTCCCCATCCACAATTTCCTCGCCTTCTTCTCCCCTACCATGGCAGCGATCCTCTCTTTCATTTCAGAAGCCGCCTTCTTCGTGAAAGTCAATGCCAGAATCCTTTCCGGAGAACATCCCCGTTCAAGGATATAGGCTATCCTTCCAGTAAGAACCTTCGTTTTCCCTGCACCGGCACCGGCCACTATGAGCACCGGTCCATCCACACAACTGACAGCCGCCTTCTGCGCCTCGTTCAGCCCCTCTAAAATAGTACTTGGATTGTCTTTCATAATTTCGCAAAATTATCAAATTTTGACTATATTCGCAGCGTTTTTCAGAAAATACGCATAAACAGTCTTAATAATGTCAAACAACATCGAATTGAAAAAAGGGCTGGACATTCCCATTTCGGGAGCTGCAGCCCAGAAAACAAAGAAGGTGGTCGTTCCGGACATCGTTGCTGTAAAACCCGTTGATTTCAGGGGTTTGGTTCCGAGGCTCCTCGTCAAGGAAGGTGACGTTGTGCTTGCAGGATCACCAGTATTGTCTGACAAGGAAACACCGGAAATCCTGTTTACTTCTCCGGTCAGCGGCACAGTGGCAGAAATTGTGCGCGGTGCAAAGAGAAAACTTCTCGAAGTGCGCATCAAGGCTGACAAGGAGCAGAAACATGTGGATTTCGGAACAGCAAAGCCTTCGTCGCTCGACGCCGATGCCGTCAGACAGACCTTGCTCAAAAGCGGATTATGGCCTGCTCTGGTACAGAGGCCTTACGGCATAATCGCAAATCCGGAAGTGTCGCCGAAAGCCATCTTCATTTCGGCCTTTTCAACCGCTCCGCTCGCCGCAAACGCTGAATACGTGTTCAAGGATGAAATTGAAAACATCCAGACCGGAATCAACGCTCTTGCAAAACTGACCAAAGGAGGAATCCATGTGTCATTCAGCAGCGCCAACTATTCCGGAACACCGCTACACAAACTCGAAAACATAATACCCCACATTTTCGGAGGCAAACATCCTGCAGGAAATGTGGGTGTCCAGATTCACCATATATCTCCTATTGCCAAGGGCGACACTGTATGGACGATATCCATGCACCATGTTGCCGCAATCGGAAAACTGTTCAATACAGGGAAGTATGACACAAGCCGCCTGATCGCCGTCACCGGACCTGCTGCCGACGACCCTTGCTACGTGAAGGGAATATCCGGCATGTCAATGGACAGCATAGCCGATTTCTGCAAAGACAAGGATACCACAAGATTCATCAGCGGCGACGTGCTCACCGGAACCAACGTCGGGAAAGACGGATTCCTCGGATTCTTCGACAATCAGGTCTCCCTCATCAAGGAAGGTACGGAAACCGAAATGTTCGGCTGGGCAAAGCCTGTAAGGCCAAAACAGTTCAGTTCCTCCCGGACATATTTCTCATGGCTGACGCCGAACAAGAAATATGACATGGACACGAACACACACGGAGAGCCGCGTGCATTCGTGATGTCCGACGTATACGGGAAAGTGCTTCCGATGGACATCTATCCTGTATACCTTGCCAAAGCCTGCCTTGCAAAGGACATAGACAAGATGGAGAAATTCGGAATATACGAAGTCATAGAGGAGGATCTTGCCCTCTGTGAATACGTATGCCCGTCCAAGATCGGCATCCAGGCAATCCTGTCCGACGGAATAGACTTGATGTTGAAAGAAATGGCTTAACGATTATGAACGGATTGAACAGACTGATAGAAAAGATCAAGCCGACCTTCAGCAAAGGCGGCAAACTGGGTTTCCTGCATTCCACATTCGAGGCTTTCGAGTCGTTCCTCTTTGTCCCGGGTACAGTTACGGCCGGCAAGGGAACGCATGTCAAGGATGCGGTAGACCTCAAAAGGATAATGATAATAGTGGTGATCGCCCTTGTTCCGAGCCTCCTTTTCGGCATCTGGAACACAGGTTACCAGCATAACGCAGCATTCGGGCTCAACTGGGGCTTCTGGCAGATGGTATGGTACGGATTCGTAAGGATAATACCTCTTTATCTCGTGTCATACATCGTGGGTCTGGGCATCGAATTCGCTTCCGCCCAGATACGCGGACATCAGGTCAACGAAGGTTATCTCGTGTCCGGAATGCTCATTCCTCTCATTGTGCCGATAGACGTTCCGCTCTGGATGCTCGCAATTGCTGTGGCTTTTGCCGTCATCATCGGCAAGGAGGTTTTCGGAGGCACGGGAATGAACATCTGGAATCCGGCACTTCTCTGCCGTGCATTCCTCTTCTTCTCATACCCGAGCAAGATGTCCGGTGACACGGTATGGACCGGAGGCCTCAGCAGATACCTTGCTGAAGGTACGGCATACGCAAGCGGGAATGGACTTGTAGACGGGTTTTCAGGTGCCACACCTCTCGTTCATGCAAAGGAAGGCATCACGGGCCTCAGCAATGCAGGCATCGATTTCATGGACCTTTTCGTAGGGAATGTGGGCGGTGCTGTCGGCGAAACTTCGGTGATAGCCATACTCATCGGAGCCGTCATCCTGATATGGACAGGCGTCGCAAGCTGGAAAATCATGCTTTCTTCAGTGATAGGAGCCCTCGCAATCGGAGGTCTTGCGAATCTTTTTGCGACTGACGCCACACCTTATCTCCAGCTCCCGGCTTACTGGCATCTCGTGCTCGGAGGTTTCGCATTCGGTACCGTATTCATGGCGACCGACCCTGTGACTTCGGCACAGACGGAAACGGGCAAATGGATATACGGTTTTCTCGTGGGCGCCCTTACGGTGACCGTACGCCTTTTCAACCCGGGCTACATGGAGGGAATGATGCTGGCAATCCTTCTGATGAACACCTTTGCACCTCTGATCGACCACTATGTCATCGATGCTTCCATCAGCAGAAGGGCAAAGAAAGTTAAAGTCGCTAAATTATAAATAGGTATGAATACTAACGGGAACACATATACAGTAATATACTCGACCGTACTTGTCGTACTGGTGGCGGCGATTCTGGCTTTTGTGGCGATCAGCCTTCAGGGCAAGCAGAACGAGAACATCAAACTGGAGACGGTCAGCAAACTGCTCGGAGCAGCCGCACAGGCAGACGAGTCTTTCAGCATCGCTGAAGATGCCGACGTCCTCGGGCTGTATGCCAAACACATTACCGATGCCTTCTATGTCGACGGCAACGGCAAGAGAGGTGATGAAATGAACATGGGCAAGAACAATGTCAAGGACATCGTGGTGACCACTACCTCAGACCTCAAAAAGCAGAATGACATCATGAAGAAAATCGAGGCAGGGGACGAATCACTCAAAGGAGAACTCGACCTTCCGGTCTATGTCTTCGACATCAACGGCCGCAAAATAACGGTTATCCCTTGCTACGGAGCAGGTCTTTGGGGACCTATCTGGGGCTACATCGCCCTTGCTGAAGACGGAAAGACAATTGTGGGGACAGTCTTTGACCACAAGGGAGAAACCCCGGGCCTCGGAGCGAAGATTACCGAAAAATTCTTCTGTGACGAATTCAAGGGAAAAAGTTTCGACATGGACAACGGAACAGTCTTCACCGTGGCAAAACCGAGCGCCCTGAAATATCCTGAGCATGGTGTGGATGCCATAAGCGGAGCGACCATCACTTCCCAGGCATTGGGCAAGAGCATAAACATCTGGGCAAAGAACTACGGTCCATACCTCATTTCCGCAGCCGCCGAGAATGCCGTTCCGGCGGAGACTCCGGAAGTGACAGGTACAGACGAAAACGTAAATGTGGAGGAATAGAATTATGAGTGATATGAATTTGAAAGAAGTATTGTTGAAACCGATTTTCAAGGGCAACCCTATAACTGTCCTTGTCCTCGGAATCTGTTCTTCTCTCGCTGTAACCGTACAGCTGAAAGGGGCTTGCGTGATGGCTCTCTCTGTAACCGTCGTGACAGGACTTTCGAGTTTCGTATGCTCGCTTCTGAGGAACTCGATACCGAACCGTATCAGAATCATCGTGCAGCTTGTCGTCGTGTCGCTCATGGTGATTCTCGTGGACCAGGTGCTCAAGGCATACGCATACAGCATCAGCAAGACGCTTTCCGTATATGTCGGGCTCATCATCACGAACTGTATAGTCATGGGCCGCATAGAGGCGTTCGCTCTCGGGAACAAGCCGATTCCGTCCCTGCTTGACGGTCTCGCCAACGGCGTCGGCTACGGGCTCATACTCGTAGTGGTGGCCTTCTTCCGTGAACTTCTGGGTTCCGGCACCCTGTTCGGATTCAGGATCATTCCTGAATCTTTCTACGAAGCTGGCTATATGGACAACGGTCTCATAATACTTCCGCCGATGGCACTGATTCTCCTCGGAATCATCGTCTGGATACAGAGAAGTGTGCAGAAGGACCTTCAGGAGGAAGAATAACAACATCATAACACGAATCAGAATATGGAATATATAAGCTTGTTCGTAAAGTCAATCTTCATTGACAACATGATATTCGCCTACTTTTTGGGCATGTGCTCATATCTGGCGGTATCAAAGAATGTGAAGACGGCAACGGGCCTTGGAATTGCTGTCATCTTCGTGCTTCTGGTGACGCTCCCGATCAATTATCTTCTCAATGAGCATGTGCT
This sequence comes from uncultured Bacteroidales bacterium, assembly GCA_944326375.1. Classification (GTDB taxonomy): domain Bacteria; phylum Bacteroidota; class Bacteroidia; order Bacteroidales; family UBA932; genus Cryptobacteroides. The sequence continues at coordinate 4,887 of CALVDU010000157.1, forward strand.
GAAGCCAGGGGCTCTGGCATGGCTGGGAGACAAGTTCGCTTCCGTCGACCTCAGTTTCCTGAGTTTCATCGTCTTCATAGCAGTTGTCGCTGCAATTACCCAGATAGTTGAAATGGTGGTGGAAAAATTCACTCCGGCCCTGTACTCATCTCTGGGAATATTCCTTCCGCTCATTGCCGTGAACTGTGCCATTCTCGGAGGTTCTCTCTTCATGCAGGAAAGGGACTTCGTAAATGTGGGAGAAGCCACGGTATATGCCCTCGGATCCGGAATTGGCTGGTTCCTTGCCATCGTGACGCTTGCAGCAATAAGGGAAAAACTCTCATATTCGCATGTCCCGGCACCGCTGCGCGGACTGGGAATAACATTCATCACTGTGGGACTCATGGCGATAGCATTCATGACATTCATGGGCATACAACTTTAATTCAGGAGATAAGACAGAAATGGAGAATCTTGTATCAACAATGATAATCGCCGTGATAGCCATAGTCGTTGTCACGCTCATTCTGGTGGCTCTGCTTCTTTTCATAAAAATCAAGCTCACGCCGGCCGGAAAGGTTAAGATAAGCATCAATGACGGGAAGAAGGAAATCGAGGTGACTCCGGGATCGTCGCTGCTTTCTACCCTAGCCGAACAGAAGATATTCCTTTCGTCTGCATGCGGCGGAAAGGGCAGCTGCGGACAGTGCAAATGCCAGGTGTTCGAAGGCGGCGGAACAATCCTCCCTACCGAAGTAGGGTTCTTCAACCGCAAGCAGATAAACAACCACTGGAGACTCGGATGTCAGGTCAAGGTCAAGGAAGACATGAAGATCGGCATTGCAGAATCCGCCCTCAGCGTAAAGAAATGGGAGTGCGAAGTGGTATCAAACCACAACGTAGCCACATTCATCAAGGAGTTCGTCGTCAAATTGCCGGAAGGAGAACACCTGAATTTCCGTCCGGGAGGATACATCCAGGTAGACGTGCCGGCAGTCACGGTGGACTTCAAGAATATAGACGTGGACGAGCAGTATCGCGAAGACTGGGAAAAGATGGGAGCCTTCAATCTCAAGATGGTCAATACGGAAACTACCATCAGGGCCTACAGTATGGCCTGCTATCCTGCTGAAGGCGACATCATCAAACTGAACGTCAGAATTGCCACCCCGCCTATGAACAGGGCCACAAGACAGTTCGAAAACGTGAATCCGGGTGTCTGCTCATCATACATCTTCTCGCTCAAGCCTGGCGACAAGGTCACGATTTCAGGCCCTTACGGAGAGTTCTTCCTGCCGGACAACCTGCCGGAAGACCAGGAACTCATATTCATCGGAGGCGGTGCAGGCATGGCACCTATGAGGAGTCACATCATGCATCTCTTCAAGACGGAAAAGACCACAAGAAAGGTCAATTTCTTCTACGGCGCACGCAGTCTCAAGGAGGCATTCTATCTTGATGACTATCACGCCCTCGAAAAGGAATTCCCTAACTTCAAGTTCCATCTGGCTCTCGACAGGCCTGACCCTGAAGCAGATGCAGCAGGCGTGGCGTATACGGCAGGCTTCGTGCACAATGTTCTCTACGAGACTTATCTGAAACAGCACGAGAATCCTGAAGATGCCCTCTACCTGATGTGCGGACCTCCTATGATGTCATCGTCGGTAGTGACCCTGCTTGACAATCTCGGTGTACCGACTGAGAACATTCTCTATGACAATTTCGGCGCATAGCCATGAACTGCAAGCAGTTCAATAATAAAAACAGAAAGACCGGTTCCAATGTGCGGAGCCGGTCTTTTTTGTAATGCCCGACCGTATAAACAAAAGCGGCCGCCCGATACCGGACGGCCGCAAATGATGTCAATCCCGATTATTATTCTGCAGGAGAAATAGCACCCATCGGGCATGCGTCAGCACAAGTGCCGCAATCAACGCATACATCCGGGTCAATCCTGTAGATGTCGCCCTCGATGATGGCATCTGAAGGGCATGCGCTCTTGCATGTTCCGCAAGCTACGCAATCGTCTGAAATTTTGTAAGCCATTTTTGTTCTTATTTAATGTTGGTATGATTCAATAATCCTGACAAAGTTATCCCAATATTTTCAAATTTCAAACATTCCGGACAACAAGAAGCATACTTTTATTATATCTTTGCACGATAACGCACACATAAAATGAAAAGAATTGTCATAACAATGCTCGGCACGGCAGCCATACTGGCGACCTGCATTACCTCATGCTCATGCCGCAACAGTTCCGGAACAGGAGAAGACAAGGCAGCGGCAGAGGCAAAACCGGAAACCGCCGCCCTCCCCCAGGAAAAGCTCGGAGACATAGAGTTCGACAGGACAATACACAACTTCGGGGACGTCATGCTGTCCGACGGAGCGCTCAGTTGCACCTTTACCTTGAAGAACACGGGGAGCAAGCCGACAGTAATATACAATGTTGTCACTTCATGCGGATGCACTGACGTCAAATGGACAAAAGAACCGATACTTCCGGGCCAGACCGGCACGATATCCGCCACATACTCCAACGACGAAGGCCCTTATCCGTTCGACAAGGCCCTTACTGCATACATTTCAGGAGTAAACAAACCGGTAATCCTCAGAATCAGGGGCATAAGCCATGAAAAGCAGCTGAGCATAGAAGAAATGTATCCGATAAGGATCGACAGTTCGGTAGGGATCAAGTCCCTGGAACTCAAATGCGGAAATATCGAACAGGGAGGAAGGAGAAGCGATGAAGTCAACATAGCCAACCTGTCACGCAAGCCGGCAGAAGTCACATTCAAGGATGTTTCCGACAATCTTTCCATACGGGTGGAACCCAACCCGATACCGCCGAGACAGACAGCAAGGCTGACGTTCACGGTAACGGCAGACCGCAGCATCTGGGGCAAGAACCTCTACTATGCCACTCCTGTAATCGACGGTAAGGAGTCAAAGAGCAGGCTCTCAGTCTATGCCTTCACAAAGGAAAGTTTCAATGACATGACCGAAGAAGAGCGCAAGGCCGGAGCAAAGCCAATCTTCAACACCAATACCTTTTCGGCAGGAAAAATCAAGGCCGGGACCAAGATAGACGCCGAATATCAGTTCAGCAACGCCGGGGAAAGGGACTTTGTCATCTACAAGATAGACATCGACCATCCTTCTTCAGGGTATGAACTTCCTGACCCCGTAAAGCCGGGGACAAAGGGAAAAATAAGGATACACCTGGACACGACTGGTCTTCCTGAAGGGGAAATGCTCATTTCCTGTACCCTCACAACCAACTCCCCTTCCCGACCGATAGTAAATCTTTATATTGCAGGCTGGATAGAATAGAAACCATGGTTCTTCATCTGCTGATTGACGTACTGCGCAATACCGTCCTCATCACCGGGCTCGTGATCGTGATGATGATGCTCATAGAATCCCTGAACATTGAATCCAGAGGACTGTTTTTCAAAGGTCTCGAGAAAACACGGGTGGGACAGGTCGTGTTCGCCGCCATGCTCGGCTCTATTCCGGGATGTATGGGCGGATTTGCCGCCGTATCACTGTACACACACAGGATGCTCAGTTTTGGAGCCCTGATAGCAATGATGATAGCCTCTTCGGGGGATGAATCATTCATGATAATCGCAATGGTCCCGGACAAGGCCGTACAAATCTTCCTGATACTTTTCGCCATAGCGGTAAACTGCGGAATAGTGACTGATCTCGTGAACGACAGGCTGCACGGGAAAAAACGTAATGGAGGCAATGTTGTCATAAATGAGACCTCTGCCGGAAACTGCGGGCACGGCTATGAAGTACACGAGGAAAATGACAAAAAACGGACAGTCTCATGGCTCAGGGTGCTGATGTTCCTTGGCGTAGCGATATTCATCGCTGCGCTCGTAAGCGGGACGCTGGACCATGAGCACCACCACGAAGCCGCTGCGGAACAGTCATTCGCCATAAATCTCCTCGATGAGACATGGATGCAGTATCTCTTTGCAGCATTGAGTCTTATAGTGCTCGGCTGTCTGATTTTCGCCTCTGACCATTTTGTGAAGGAACATCTGTGGGAACACATCGTCAAAAAACATCTTCCGGGAATATTCTGCTGGACCCTCGGGGTATTGCTTTTCGTGAGCATAGGTCTTCAATACATCGACATAAGCGGCTGGATAAGCAGCAACACAGCACTCATGATACTGCTCGCAGCCGCCATCGGAATCATTCCTGAATCAGGCCCGCACATGATTTTCGTGACCTTGTATGCAGGCGGTGTCGTGCCTCTGCCTGTGCTGCTCGCAAGTTCCATTTCCCAGGACGGGCATTCGTCCATTCCTCTTATCGCAGAAAACAAAAAGAGTTTTGCTTATGCGAAACTGATTAATTTTGGGGTTGCTGTCATTGTCGGCTTTGCCGCAATGCTGTTCGGGATTTCATAGCAGACAATTTGCTGCGTTACGTTCGGGGCGGGGCAACAATAAAACAGGGCGACTGATTAGCCGCCCTGTTTATTGATAAGCAATGAGATTATTCGTAAACAAACTCAAATTCATCCACAAGGAGCGTGCTTCCGACACCGCCCGTAAAATAATCTCCGTATTTGCTGGTGCAAACCGTAATCACAATATAGGTAGGCTTGCGGGTAGTGCTTCTGTAGTCGAGATCAATCCTGAATTCCTCATACTCAGACATAGAACCGCTTTTAGGGCTGTACTCCATCTTTCCGTATGCTATGATGCCGGAGTCATTGTCGAAATCCACGAACGTACCCTCGTTGGTATTGACAGTAAACGGTCTGTCCCAATCGGTAAGAAGCATCTGTATCTGACAAGTGTCCGGTTTGTTCTTCCAATCAGATTCTACATATTCAATTCCCTTTTCCGCCAGCATTTCCTTGAGAGAAGAATGTATATTTCCGATTGCTGCCGGATTGTATTTGAAATATCCTTTCAATGCAGAAGGTCGTGACGAGAACGGTACTCCCCAGTCGAGAATTGCGCCAAGTCCTACTGTATCACCAAATTTTCCTGTATAGACATTCCCGGCTGCAAGCACTATGTACGCATTTTTGCTTTCCATTTTTGCCGCATATTTCCCGGAGCCTGCAACTGCCAAATCCGTATCTTCACGAGAAGTAGGATAAATTCCGAATTTTCCTGAACCGGGATTCGCCGAATCCCAGACCTGATAAGAAGCATTAAGATTAGGCATCCATACATTGCCATCCTGATACCAGTTGTCAAAACTCATGTTGTGCAGGGTCTGTTCCTCCTCAGTCGTGAAAGTTACGGCATCTGAAGTCTCCGCTCCGGCAACAAGCCTTACCTCGTATTCTGTTGCAGCATCCAGGCCGGAAACGGTTGCCGTCACGTTCGTACCGTCAACAGTCACATCCGTGACATCAGACCAAGAGTCCGAAGACGAAGTCCTGTACTGGAAATGAGGATCCGATGACTCACCGTCAAAGACCCCCTCCAAATCCACATGTCGGGCCCAGGCATTGGCATCAGTAACTGCAGCAGTCACTTCCACCAAAGTCACATAGAGTCCCCAGCGATACTCCTCTCCGCGATACTCCACCACAAAATATCTCCATTCATTGCAGTTCAGCACAAAAGGAAAACTCTCTATCGGAACAATCGTTTCCGTACCGTCCGTATCGTCCACATATCCTTTCAGCACGGCTCCTGCCGGCTCAAACTTCAAAGCCTCGATTTCAATGGCTGTAATATCCTGATTGTCTGCAACGTTCACATATACCCGACGTTCATCGAGACGAAACTCTGCATCACCCACCTGGCCGCTGCACCTTACATACCTCTCAATCGGCTGCGTTGCGGAAATCGTCCATTCATACTGCTGGTACGTGTTGAGCACCACCTTGACAGGCGAAGACAGGTCGAGCACACTGCCGACAGCTAGAGTCTCGCATGTCGCTTCCGGCGAAATGTCAAACCGCGTCACTTCAATATTCTGAATATCGGCAGTCTCGGCAAGGACAACATTGACGGTCCGGGCAGTTGCATCTATCGACACGGATGTCTGGCCTGCCACTTCAAACGCAACGATATTCCCGAGTACCGTAGGATAAGCCATATCGTTCTCCACAAGACAGGACTGGGAGGAAAACAACATGGCAGAAATGAATGCAAAGTAATATGTCAGCCTTTTCATTGCTTGTCTGATTTGGTGGACTTGGCCTTGTTCCCGGTAGGGATATAGAACGAAAGGCCGAATCCTATGGACAGAAGATTTACCTTGAAATTCGCTCCGCTGTGTTCCATTTCGCTTCGCTCGACCTGATTGGTGAGCTGCACAATCTTCTGATACTCGAAACCGAGGAGCCCGACTGAGACTTCAAACGCCACTTCATTGGTAATGAATGCTGCAATACCGGGCACGAACCCGAGTTCAAAATTATATATGTCCTGATATGTGCCCACATTCTGATTGTCGATGACCTTGTAGGTCTTGCCCTGCCCGTATCCTCCGGTGGCGCGGACCTCCGTAAACATGGCAAAACGTTTGCTCATGCCGAACGGTATATAGTTGCGCAGTGTCAGGGAACCTGTATAACTCTGCTTGAAATAGCGGAATCCCTGCAGAGAAAGGTTCATGTCCTCCATCAGGGAGAGATTCACGTTGTCAAGGCCGAGTGTGGACCGGCTGTAGTCGAAACGGGCTCCTACAGACAGGTTATCCGCTATGAAATAGGATGCGAACGGAGAAATCCCGAACGACATCATGTTGCCGTGAAGATCCTGAATCAGCGAAAACAGCATCGCATAGCCGGAATCTTCAGAACCGTTTCCAAGACTGTAGGAATTGTAGGAAAACGACACTCCGGCCCCGACCGTCCCTTTAGGGATGAAACAGGAAGAGGTCCGCCCTATGCCCCTGTCAAAAGGCTCGGCTTCCTCCGCATTCTTCTTTTCCTTTGAAACGGCAATATCAGCAGTGCAGAACACCGCTGATATCACCAGAAAGAATGAAATTATTTTCTTCATTTTAATCATATAAATTGTCATTCCAATTCCGCAGGATCATAGACGAACTCGAATTCGTCAACAAGGAGCGTACTCCCGACTCCTCCGGTAAAATAGTCGCCGTACTTGCTTGCACAGGCTGTAATCACGACATATTTCGGAATCCGGGTCATGTCACGATATTCGAGATGTATAGTAAACTCCTCATACCCGGACATCGAACCGCTTTCAGGGCTGTACTCCATCTTGCCATAGGCAATGATGTTCGGGTCAGAATCTATCTGTACGAACTTGTTGCTGCTCGTGTTTATCGTGAACGGTTCGCTCCAGTCCGTCAAAAGTATCTGCACCTGACAGGTATCCGGCCTGCCGGAAAGGTCTCCGTAAGGAGATTTCGTCTTGTCAATCTTTTTCGGATTGTATTTGAAATATCCTTTCAGACCCACAGGGCGGGAAGTGAACGGTACACCCCACTTGAGTTCTGCACCAAGTCCTGATATCTTCACAAAATCACCTGTATAGATGTTACCTGCAGCAAACTGACCGATTGCAGTGGAACTTACCAGAGAAGCAGCCTTCACGCTGCCCGGAACTGCGACATCGTCAGATGGTGTTGTCGGACAAACCGCTCCAATCAGCAAGTTTGCAGTACCTTCATTTGCTGAATCCCAGATGAAATTGTCTGCACTTGCATTTGCATACCATGCCTTGCCGTCCTGCTGATACCATTCATCGAAACTCATGTTATGGATAGTTCCTGCCGCTTCAGTCGTGAATGTCACTTCCTTTGTCTCGGTATCATTTGCGGATATTGCCCTGAAGACATATTCTGTTTCTGGCTCCAGTCCGCGGATTTCTGCCGTGTAGATACGTGCTTCTGCGTTTGTCGTCACATTTCCGGAGAATGACGACCAGTCTGCATCTGCAGATTTCCTGTACTGGAAAGAAAGTCCGGAAGGAACATCGGCAGTGAACCATTTTCCCGTAACGGTGGCAAACATGGCCCATGCGTCAGCAGAAACAGCCTCCACGTCTACGGGAGAGCGCAGCACGAATTCGTATGTCTTCGACGTATAGGCACCGTTGATGTCAGTCGAAAGCACAGATACGGATGCAGTGCCTATCGGACGGGATGCAATGTATGATGTAATGTCCACAGTTGCAGCAGTCGCTCCCTGCTCAACGGATTCCGCAACGATTCCGGCAGCCTTCAGATTCTCAATGTCGATGGAGGATGCTCCCACAAGATCCGTCTGGACCTTATTGGACGCCGTCCGGGCTTCAGACAAGAATGACGCTGCCGATGAAGATTCTGTCTCATACACGACATACAGATTCTTGAAACCATCCTCGGATGTAATGGACAGGACCTTGCTGGTGTTGTCGCCCGCATTGACTTCCATAGGTTCACCCTCGACATAGCCGAAGTTGTCGCTTACTTCCGGAACAGTCTCATCCCCGAAATCAAGGGTTATGTCGTATTTTTTCTCGGTCATCTCGTCGTCGAGGACTATGGTCAGCGCTCCGCCTCCGAACTCTTCCTGTTTCTCAAGCGAGAAAGAAAGGTTGTAATGCTCCTTTGCCTTCACGTCTGTATATGAGTCGGTAAGTGCCTCATACTTGCCTCCGTCATTGTTCTCAAGATACAGAGACCAGGTCAGAGTGCCCGTAACGCTGAAATAGCCTTCCCTGTCGGCGGTACCGTCGGTATTGGAAAATATCAGTTCCCCTTCCCCGTTCGACACTGTAAGAGTGTATGTCTTGAATTCGGACTTGATCTCGTCCGAAAATTTGGCTGTGACTTTCACATTTGCAAGGGTGCAGGTCACATCCACATTGGAAACCTCGTCAGGCCTTACCTCGAACTCCGCAGAACCGGAATAGAAAGGAGAATCGAATGCTGCCGCTGCAGAATTTTCTGCCGTGGAAGCCACAACCGTATATTTCCCTACATTCAGGTTCAGTGGTTCCTCTTTCAGGCTCTCGGCATCGTCAACTGTCGCAACAAGTTGAGACAGTTCATTGTATATCTTGAGAGAAAAAGTGTAGTCTTCGGCAGAAGCCTTGAACACAAGGTCTTCGCTGTCGTCCCTCTCAAGATTGACGTACAGATATCCTTGTCCGTTCCCCTCCTCGATGCTTACCTGCGTACAGGCGGCAGAGAACAGGACAAGGGCAAACGCCATTATGTATGATAATGATTTCATGTCGCTTCGTCCTGATGGTTATTCTGCCGGAGTTATGAAAGTGATAGCCTGTGACAGAAACTGGTCTTTCTCATCGGTCACATTGAGGGTAAATGTGTGCCTGTCGCCAGGTGCAGGAGTCAACATGTCTATCAGAGGTATAAGATTCGTCAAAGAAAACAATACCGATGTCTGTCCTTTTAAGGCATCTCCAGTAGGCAACTGCAAAGCTGCAAGAGCCTCCATGGCTGTCCCGTCATTTATGAGGTCGAGCACGACATAGTCGCCCTTGTTGTTTTCCTCGGAAACCATACCCGATATCGCAGACATGAAATTGGCACAGGTGGACACTACATTTACCGTAAAGGTCTTTATTTTCTCTGGAGCGGAAATCTGCATCTCTACAGACATGCCGCTGATAATTTCCCTGTCTTCAAATGTAGGATTGTCCTCCCAAACTATCGTCGGAGCAGTCGAAGGCTGCGGATCCTCACCGTCCCCCGAATCGCCGCCGTCTCCGGTATTGTCATCTCCGCCGTCGACAGGTGTCTCGTCGAAGCCCGGAACCGTAATGTTCTCCTCACGGTCGTTGACAGTGTTGTCTATCTCGATCCCTATTCCGGCATCTCCGGTCAAATTTGCGTCGAGTTTTATTATGTGGTGATCCTTGGCTGCCACATCATCGATTTTAAGATACTGCTGCGGAGCAACTTCGCCGTTATGGCGGGTACCCTTCACCCATACTTCAAGCGGAGACACGGCAAAGAAGCCGGCCTTGCCCGCCTCCACTTCATCCTTTGTCCAGATGAGGGTGCCGTCGTCGCTCTTGACTGTAATCTCGTATGACGAAAGTTCATTCTTGAAGTCTTCGGTAGGTTCCATGGTGACCATCATGTTCTGAATCGAACATACGAGGTCCACGTTGGAAACAGCCCCGACCTTTACGGCAAAACTCTTTGTCGCTCCGTAGACAGGCTGGTCGAAAGCCACCGGCTTGTTTTCAGGGGATGTTGCGGTAACCGTATATGTTCCGGAAACGAGTTCCAACACGGATTCCATTTCCGAAAAGGCATTCCAAGTCTTGTCGTATGAACCGTCCTCACTCTTGATATTGATCTTGAATGTGTTCACATCCGCTTCCGGTGCAGATGATTTCACGACATAGCCGGAGTTTTCCTCGTTGGAAAGGCTGAAGGATACAGTGCCCATGCCGGCAGGAACGGTTATATCTGTTTTCTTGCAACCTGCGAACATTACAAGCGCAGCTGAAATTGCAAAAATGGTCTTTTTCATCATTGTATAAATGGTTAAAATTATTCGTAAATCATCTGGAGGTCATCTATTCTCAAGGAACTTCCGAAATGTCCCGTATAATCACCTCCGGCCGCCTCCACCACAGAATTTTTGGCATATCCTGCAGACGAGTCCGCCGCAGAGGATGACTTGAAGGAAATGAATATCGACGCCGCTTTCCTTGACATGTCCTGATATTCAAGATTTATTCTGTAATCAGACCATGAAGATGCCGCCGGTCCGTCCGGAATTTCCTTTGACACTATGACACTGCCATCGGCTGCCTTGATTTCTACCTTCACATAGAATGCATCTTCAGAAACAGGCGAATATTTATATTTGAATGACAGGGCTGAAGGGCGGCTTGGAAAATCATGCCCGTCGGAAGAATGGTTGCCACTATCATCAGCAGTGCCTATAAAGAGTTCTCCTACCGTAGTATCATCCGCATAAGTCACATCAGCCGTAGACGCAGTTCCTGTATTTGCCGTAAAAATATGGGCAGACTTGCCGTCAAAGGCATCGTCAGACCACGCGACTGTCGGGAATGACCTTAAATTTTGCGCCGCTGTGAGAGCTGAATAAGAGTGAAAGGCTTTTCTGCTGTTCACATCCCACCATTTGTCTGTTCCCCACGGTTGGTACCACGTGACGCTCTTGTTATTCCAAAATGAAGCAACATTGAACTCATACACCTGGGACTGCCACTCCTCAAACCCGCTGTTGCCGATTTGGGCGGCGGTCTCTGTCCTCAGCGTCACGACCTCCGAAACGAGATTGTCGTTGCCATTGTATTTCGTCCGTAAATAATAGTCCGTCTCCGGGACAAGTCCGCTGAACGTACTGTAATTTATGGTGGTGCCGCTTACGGAATTTGCCGGAACGGCAGTCCAGGAAGAATTGTCCGTACTGTATTCGAGCGTCAGCAGGGCAGGGTTTCCGCTTGTGACATCGGCGGTAACGCCTTCAATCCTGCGGGCAAAAGCATTTCCCTCCGCTGCAGAAAGCGAAAATACCGGAGGAACCTGCTTCAGGACATATTCCTCTGAAGCGGCTTCCTTGCCGTTTTCATCCGTAACCGTAACGGTAAACGTTGCTGAAAACACATTTTCCGGATCATAGGACAGTTTCCTGCCGAGGCCGGAAAAGTCAAGCGAAGCGATGCGCTTGCCTGCCATGCCTGAATTCCAGCGGATTCCGGCATCCTCGAACTGCTTCTTCACACTTTCGTCCGCATTGACGAGATCCACTTGCGCAGGCAGTCCGAGAGCGACAAGATAGTCCGATTTAATGTCGAGACGGCATTGTGCGATGCCTCCCATGACCACGAAATCAGACTGGACTCCGGAATATTCCACGCCTTCCACAAAATTGAATGTGCGGCTATCATCAAATCCGCTCATCGTAATTGCGGGAGCGTCCTGCGATGCGGCATCGGCAGGAATGGTAATCTCCTTTTCGACAAGATCCACGGTGTCGTCAATGGTGATCCCGGCGGTGATGTCACCGGTCCTCGGATCGATGTCCACATTGAACGTGACAAAATCGTTCGGGGCGCAGGTTATGGCCGGAGCGGCCCAATATTTCTGCTTTCCTTCGTCCGTGACGTGGATTTCAAGCACAAGATCCTCGGCAGGGATGTACCCGGCCCGCGTCTCGTCCTTTTCAAACTGAAGATAATCGGAAAGTTCCGGATGCTTCACGCGGGCAAAATGCTCCGGATAATATGTCCTGAGGTTTTCCCCGAAGTTCACGGCTACCTTCACGTTGGCCATCTTCGCCACTGCATTTACTTCCTCCGAAGTCTGTCCGTGAACCGTAAAATTCTGATCCGCTGCGAAATAGGTCACATCAAAACCCACTCCGAGAGAATCACCATATTGTGCAAGAAGCCGGTAGTCTCCGGCATTGAGAAGAATCTTTTTGCCGACCGTATTTTCATAAGAATCCCGATAGAGCCTTACGCCTGAAGAATTGAATATTTCAATTTCAAAGGCGTTTGCATCGGGCGTGTCGACAACAGACTTGCTGAGCGGCACTACGACCTGATGACCGTCCTGAGAAACAAGCGACACTGAAATTTCGCCCTGTTCGACGGCCACGTCCGTAGAGACCAATTGTTCCGTACATGCGGACATTACGATTGCGGCCGCATACAGAAGAAATCTTGAACGTCTCATCTGATGGTTAAGAAAATTAAACATAAATCGGCGCAAATATATGCATTTTTTTCATACTTTTGCAGAATATTTTGTCCAAATCAGAGAAGCGCATATATGAAAGAGATCCCGGAGAACATTTCCGAATACACAGACGACAACATCAGAACCCTCGAATGGAACGAGCATATCCGCAAGAGGGCGGGAATGTACATCGGCAACCTTGGCGGAGGAGCAAATCCGGGAGACGGCATATACATTCTTCTGAAAGAAATCATAGACAATTCAATAGACGAATTCTCCTCTGGCTTCGGCAAACTCATCAATGTCACAATAAACGACAAGGAAGTGACAGTCAGAGACTTCGGACGAGGAATCCCCCTTGATTCCGTGATCAAGGCCACGAGCAGCCTGAACACCGGAGGAAAATTCGACAGCAAGGCATTCAAGAAGTCCGTAGGGCTCAATGGAGTTGGAACAAAGGCGGTAAACGCCCTTTCGGAGCATTTCTACATCGAGTCATTCCGCGAAGGAGAATCTTCCTGGGCCGAATTTTCCAGGGGAAATCTCACAGGCTCCGGCAAACGGAGCAAAAAAAAAGAAAAGAACGGCACGCTGGT
>CALVDU010000158.1 GCA_944326375.1 uncultured Bacteroidales bacterium
ACGACTGCGTCCATGCAGCGTCTCATGAATCTCATCCTGTTGTCGAGCGAGCCTCCGTATTCGTCTTTCCTCTTGTTGGTGTACTTGGAGAGGAACTGCGATATGAGGTATCCGTGTCCTGCATGGATTTCTACGGCGTCAAATCCTGCTTCTATTGCAAGTCTGACCGCTGTCCCGTATGCCTCGACCACCTCGTCTATTTCAGCCTTTGTCATCCCGTGCACGAAGGTGGGGGAGTAGAGGTTGAAGCCGTTGCTTGCCCCGTATGGCATGCAGCCGCATATTTTCCTGTGCGACATGTTGCCGCAGTGTCCTAACTGGATGGAGGCCTTTGCCCCTTCCTTGTGGATTGCATCTGTCAGTTTCCTGAGGTCCGGCACGATTTCTTCGCGCATCCACAACTGGCGCTCGAACGACAGCCCGCTCTGGCAGACCGCCGCATAGGCGACTGTAGTCATGCCTATTCCGCCTCTTGCCACGGCGGTATGGTAATCGAACAATGACTGTGACGGGGAATTGTGCTCGCACATTCCCTCGAAAGCGGCAGACCGTGCCGTCCTGTTCCTCACTGAGAGGGGGCCTATTGTAACCGGTGTGAAAAGTTTGTCTGACATGATGCGGTTATGTGATTTTTACCAGATGAACGGTATCAGATGTTTCTTGTGGAGATCCCTGTATTCGTCCCCGAATTCCTCCTCGTATTTTGCGGTCAGGGCTTTTGCCCTCGGAGCAAGGTTGGCGAATGTCCACACTGCGAAAAGCAGTCCGGCAGGGGACCATGTAAGTATTGCGTACCCAACCCATTCGGTAAGTTCGCCGAAATAGTTTGCCGACGTGACGTATTTGTATAGACCTTTTCTCGGGATATAGTGCTTGTTGTCCCCCGGTCTGCGCAAATGTCTGATGACATGGTCCGAATCGAGGTTTATCAGCATTCCCGTCAGGAAAATCAGGCTTCCTATGATGAACTGCGGGGATGTGAGCCATTCTTTCGTGTACATTTCTTCTGGAGCGTATGCGAACAGCCAGCCTGCTATAAAATAGGAATTGAGTGTGTTGAACACCATTCCCATTGCCATGATGGCGAGAGGCATCTTTCCCTTTCCCCTCATCAGCATCGGGAATATGAATGATCTCTGGAAATAGTGCACCAGGTAGAATCCGGCCATGATCAGCAGTACTGTCCTGTCGTTGCCGCGGACCGAATCGTATCCCATGAAAGATATGGTATAGAGCAGCATGAATATGAATGCCGGGCATTCCATGAGCACCCATGCCGTCCTGTTGTTTATCTTGGGTCCCCAGTTGGAGGATGAAAGATAGCCGTACCCTGCCTTGAACCAGAACAGGGCCACGTACACAACTATGGCGAGAACGAACATCGCCGTCATCAGCAGGTAATAGGTATGCATGTCAATATTCAATAGGGAATCCATGTAGTGTTATAAAAACTCAAAACACTGCAAAGGTAATAAAGATTTTCTCAAATAGTTTTTTTTGACTAAATTTGTGCCCCAGTAATGTTAAAACTCCATTTATGACAAAGTACGTTTTCGTATCCGGGGGCGTGGCCTCATCCCTCGGCAAAGGGATAATTTCGGCATCGCTGGCAAAACTTCTGCAGGCTCGCGGACTCCGCGTGACAATCCAGAAATTCGATCCGTACATCAATGTTGACCCCGGGACCCTGAATCCCTATGAGCACGGAGAGTGCTATGTGACAGACGACGGGGCGGAAACAGACCTCGACCTCGGACATTACGAGCGTTTTCTCGGCGTGCACACGTCCAAGGCGAACAATGTGACTACGGGAAAAATATACAATACCGTCATAAACAAGGAACGGGAAGGGGCATATCTCGGCAAGACTGTGCAGATCGTCCCGCATATTACCGACGAGATCAAGAGGCGCATGCTGCTTCTCGGCAAGACCGGCAACTATGACGTGATAATTACCGAGATCGGGGGGACAGTGGGAGACATGGAGTCCCAGCCGTTCGTGGAGGCAGTCCGCCAGTTGCAGTGGGAACTTCCGGAGGAAGACTGTGTCATAATACATCTTACCCTTGTCCCGTACCTCAATGCTGCGAAGGAACTCAAGACTAAACCTACCCAGCATTCAGTGCAGATGCTCCAGCAGAGCGGAGTGAAGCCGGACATTATCGTCTGCAGGACGGAACACAAACTCTCTCCCGAACTCAGGAAGAAGGTGGCCCTGTTCTGCAATGTCAAGCCGGGTCACGTCATAGAGTCGATAGATGCACCTTCCATATATTCGGTGCCGCTGAACATGAAGGCGGAAAAGCTGGACCAGCTTGTCCTCGATCATTTCGGCATCAAGGGCCTTCCGGAGCCGGACCTTACCAGATGGTGCGACTTCCTCGACCGTCTTGAGCATCCGAAACATGAGGTGAACATAGCCCTTGTGGGCAAGTATGTGGAACTGCAGGATGCGTACAAGTCCATTCTGGAGTCTTTTGTGCATGCCGGTGCGGCCAACGAGTGCAAGGTAAACGTGCACAGCATCCACAGCGAATTTCTGGATCCTTCCAACATTGAGGAGAAACTGGGCGGCATGCACGGAATCCTTGTCGCTCCGGGCTTCGGCGAAAGGGGCATACAGGGAAAGATTCTTGCCGTAAAATATGCAAGAGAACACAATGTGCCGTTTTTCGGCATCTGCCTCGGAATGCAGATGTGCGTCGTGGAATTCGCTCAGGACGTGCTCGGACTGAAAGAGGCCATTTCCACGGAAGTCAATCCGTCCACCCCATATCCCGTGATAGACCTTATGGAAGACCAGAAGAGCACTACCATAAAGGGAGGCACGATGAGACTCGGGGCCTATACCTGCAAACTGGAACACGGGTCCCTTGCGGAGCGCATTTACGGTACTGACACCATTTCGGAACGTCACAGGCACAGGTATGAGTTCAACAACGATTATCTTCCGATGGTGGAGGCGGCAGGAATGAAGGCCACCGGAAAGAATCCGGATACCGGACTCGTGGAAATAGTGGAGATTCCGTCTCATCCATTCTTTATAGGTGTACAGTTCCATCCGGAACTCAAGAGCACTCCGGAACACCCTCAGCCGATATTCGTGGCATTCGTCAAGGCCGCAATGGACTACAAGAACGGTCAGACGGAGTAAATCTTGGCGACAATCATGTGCTTGCGCAGATTCATCCTGGTCTTTTTGCTCTCGCTGTCGGTCCTGCCTCTCTTCTCGGAAACGAAAGTCCGGCAGTACAAGGCGAAGGCGGTTAGAGAATACCCGCATGACGTGACATCATACACGCAGGGACTTTTCATTCAGGACGGACAGATGTATGAGAGCACCGGGTCAGACAATTCCACATTCCGTAAGGTGGAATTGTCCACGGGCAAGGCTTTGCGACGCCTGGATTTCAACCGCAAATATTTTGTGGAGGGTTCCGTTGCCCTTGACGGGGAGTTGTATATCCTCACGTGGCGCAACAAGGTGCTGTTCAGGTATTCTTTCCCGGAACTGGAATATGTGTCCACCCGTTCCTACCCGCGGGAAGGATGGGGGCTGACCACGGACGGCAAGTCTTTGATAGCGAGCGACGGTTCTTCCAGAATTTATTTCATGACTCCGGACCTGGAGGTCACTTCTTCAATTCAGGTAAGGCTGCACGGCCGCCCTCTGAACCTTCTGAACGAGCTTGAATATATAGACGGGAAGATATGGGCCAATGTCTATACCTCGGACATGATCGTGATCATAGATCCGTCGACGGGCAATGTGGAATCGGTCGTTGACTGCAGCGGGCTGCTTCCCGACAGGCTCAGGACGGAGGACACCGATGTCCTGAACGGCATCGCATATGATAAGGCCACAGGAAAAATATATCTCACGGGGAAAAACTGGCCGAGGCTCTACGAAATTGTCCTTGAAGAAAAATAGTCGGCCATGAATGAACGGAAACCTTTATGGAAATGGATTCTGCTGATTGTATCCGGCACATTCATTTTCCTTGTGCTGTCACAGGTAGCCGCTGCCATAGGCTGCCTCAGCAATAATTTCTTGATAAAGTCGATTCTGCTTCTCCTCGGCGGGTGCTCCGCCCCCGTGCTTTATGCTGTCTGGACAAAAATTCTTGAGAGGAGGCCTGTTCCGGAACTGGACGCAAGAAGGGCATTCCGGGACTTGTCGGCCGGATTTGCAGTCGGCGTGCTGTTCATTTCGGCCGTGACAGGAGTGCTTGTCCTGTCTGGCTTCTACAAGGTCCGCTCCATTGACGTCAACTGGATGTCCCTGCTTATGGAGCTTGCATTCTATTCCATTCCGGCAATGACGGAGGAGATCATCTTCAGGGGAATAATCTTCAGGATGGTTGAAGAAAGGTTCAATGTGATTGCAGCATTCGTCGTCTCGTCGCTCATTTTCGGGCTCATGCATCTGGGGTCTGTAGATTTGTGGACTGCCGCGGCCATTTCCGCAGAGGCCGGATTCATGCTGGCCGCCGCATATAAGGTCCGGAACAGCCTGTGGCTGCCGATGGGGATTCATTGGGCATGGAACTTTATGGTCGGCCCGGTTTTCGGCATACCGGTTTCCGGCTTGCCCCAGGAGTATAGCCTGCTTGTTCCCGAAATATCCGGCCCATATGTCCTGACGGGTGGCGACAATGGCATCGAAGGGTCCCTGATCACCTGCATCTGCGGTGTCCTGCTCGGTATTGCAATGCTATATATGAAAAAGCCGGAGAACATCCGGGCGTGACGGGGCCGCCACAAGGACGGCTTGACTTTAAAGAAGCCTGCATCCCTGCAGGCTTCTTTCATGGTTAGTCAGTAGTGTAATTTCTCCCGAATACGGGTAATTCAATTGTTGTGGTTAGTATTTACAGCTTGAATTTTCGAGGTTTTTGCCCCGTATTGTCTAAAGAATATAATGAAAATACCATCTGTTCTTAAAGACGAATACAAAAGTAAGAATTATTTTTAATGATACAAACATTTCTTGAAAATGTTTCAGATTATTCGTATAATCCGGCCGTACGGCGACAAAATTCCGGCATTAGTCGAGAAGTCCCGGACGCAGTCTTCTTGTGCGTTCCATTGCCTGTTCGTCCTGCCATTCCCTGATAAGTTTGGGATTCCCGCTCAGCAGCACCTCAGGCACCTTCCATCCGTTGAATTCGGCCGGTCTCGTATAGATGGGTGCCGAAAGAAGCCCGTCCTGGAAGCAGTCGCTCAATGCGGATGTCTCGTCTGTCAGAGCCCCGGGAAGCAGTCTTACTATGGCGTCGGCAAGGATGGCCGCAGGGATTTCCCCTCCGCTGAGCACATAGTCCCCGACTGAAATCTCCCTTGTGATGAGATGTTCCCGGATCCTGTGGTCTATGCCCTTGTAGTGTCCGCACAACAGGATTATGTTGCCTTTCAGGGAGAGTTCGTTGGCTATTCCCTGGTTAAGGATTTCCCCGTCGGGTGACATATATATTATTTCGTCATACTCCCGTTCTGATTTCAATTCCTCTATCATCCTGAATACTGGCTCAACCATGAGCACCATCCCGGCGTCCCCTCCGTAACTGTAGTCATCCACCTGCAGACGCGGCCCTTTGCCGTATTTCCTGAGATTGTGGACCTCTATTTCGACGAGGCCCTTTTTGATCGCCCTGCCTACTATGGAATGCCCGAGAGGACTCTCCAGAAGTTCCGGCAGCACGGTTATTATGTCTATCCTCATAATCCGAACCTTTTTCTGTGGAGTGCAAAAATAGCATTTTGATAAGAGTTTTACTAAAAAAATGATATATTTGCAGTTTGAAATATTTGAAACACTATAACTCCATTTGTCGTATGAGCGAAGAAAGTCGTATGAATGAAGAAATGATACCCGAGGCTGCAGCCGCAGCACAGGAGACGGCGGGGACGGAAGATATCATCAACTATGCGGACAAGAGCCTTGCAGAACTTGTCCACCTGTTCGAAGACCTCATCAAGAGGGAAGACAGGGTGAAACTTAACAAGGAAGCGGAAGCAATAAAAGGGGCATTCTACAAGAATCTCATAAAGGAAAAGACTGAGGCGGGAATAATTTCTCCGGATCCGGTTATTCCGGGTGATTCACAGGAACCTGTGTCTGAAGACGCTGCAGAGGAGGAGGTCACGGCCGAGGCTGAACACGCAGACGAGCCTGCGGACAATCCTTTCGACGAGATAGAAAAGTCGTTCAAGGCGATGTACAACTCCTGGAGGAAGGAGAGGGCTGAATACAACCGCCAGCAGGAAAAGGAGAGGGAGCACAACCTCGAACTCAAGCAGGCGGTGATCGAAGACCTGAAGGCCCTTCTTGAAAAACAGGAAGACGTGAACGCTACTTTCCCGGCATTCAGGGAGATCCAGAACAGATGGAGGGAGATAGGTCCGGTGCCGGTGCAGAGTTACCGTAACCTCAATGACACATACCAGCTTTATGTGGAGCAGTTCTACGACATGGTCAAGATAAACCGGGAACTCCGTGACCTTGACTTCAAGAAGAATCTGGAGGTAAAGGAGAAATTCTGCGAGGAAGCCGAGAAACTCGCCGCAAGCAACAATGTGGTGGAGGCTTTCAGGGAACTTCAGAAACTCCATGAACAGTGGAAGGAATACGGTCCGGTTGCCAAGGAGCACAGGGAATCCATCTGGGAACGCTTCAAGGCGGCTACGGCAATTGTCAACAAGAAGTACCAGTCCTTCTTCGAAGGCCTCAAGGAACAGCAGGCAGCCAATCTCGAAGCCAAGACTGCCCTTTGCGAGAAGGTAGAAGCAATAGCATCCAAGGAAGACATATCTTCCGGGGAGTGGAACAGGCTGTCCAAGGAGATAGAGGAAATACAGAAGGAGTGGAGGGGCATAGGATTCGCCTCCCGCAAGGACAACCAGAAAATTTATGACAGGTTCCGGGCCGCATGCGACAAATTCTTCGGCAGAAAACGTGAGTTTTTCACGGACTACAAGGAGAGCATGAATGCCAACCTTGAAAAGAAAACAGCCCTCTGCGAGGCGGCGGAGGCTTTGAAGGACAGCACCGACTGGAAACGCACGGCCGACCAGCTGATCAGCCTGCAGAAGCAGTGGAAGGAGACCGGAGCCGTTCCGCACAGAAAGTCGGAACAGTTGTGGAAACGTTTCAGGGCGGCTTGTGACACTTTCTTCAACGAAAGGGACAAGCATGTTAAGCCTGAAAATGACTTTTACGGGAACCTGAAGGCCAAGCAGCACCTCATTGACGAAATACTCGCTTACGAGCCATCTTCCGACGAGGACGAGAATATAGAGGCAATGAACGATTTCATGCAGAGATGGCAGGGAATCGGTTTCGTGCCATTCAAGGAGAAGGACAACATAGCCAGGAAATACAAGGATGCCCTCCAGAGCAAGTTCCCTGGAATTTCCATCTCCAAGGCAAAAAGGTCCGGAGGCAAGGCGCCGAGAAGCGAAAAGGAACGTCTCGTGCAGAAATACATGAAGAAGGAGCAGGACATAGTGACCTATGAGAACAACATAGGCTTCTTCGCCATGTCCAAAAATTCCGAGCCTCTCATCAGACAGATGCAGGAGAGAATTGACCAGGCCAAGAAAGAGCTGAAGGAACTCGAAAACCAGATCAGGGCACTCGACAGTGCGGAAACCAAGGAAGAATAAGACAAGCGGAGCAAGATGGATAAGAATTCTATAATCGGCTTTATCATAATAGGGGTAATATTTTTCGGATTTACCTGGTACCAGTCAAAGCAGTACAACGAACAGAGAAAAGTTCAGGCCCAGATGGATTCTTTGGCCATGGTCGAGCAGATGATGCAGCAGGCTGAGGCTGATTCCATTGCCGCATTGCATGCAAGCGACACCTCTTTTTCAGCAGTAGCGCAGCAGCCGGCATCTCAGTATGGCACATACAGGGATTCATGCCTGACTGCGGCCGCAGCGGCGGAAGGCACTTTCGCAACCCTTGCCAATGACAGGGCAGAGATAGTGTTCTCCACAAGGGGAGCGCAGCCTTACTCCGTGAGACTCAAGGATTTCAAGGCGTATGACAGTACCGATCTCTATCTGATAAAGCCCGGAATGAGCGATTACGGGGTTTCCGTATTTGCAGGGGAGAACATCGACACCAGGAATTTCGTGTTCAACGTGGCGCAGCAGACTGACACTTCCCTTGTCATGAGGCTCGGATTTTCCAACGGCGGATACATCGAACAGAAGTTCACGCTTCCTCAGGACAGTTACATGATGAGGAATGAAATGTCTTTTGTCGGGCTCGACGGGCTCATTCCGAGAAGGGTCAATGTGGCTGACATAGACTGGAACGTGATCATCCCCAGACTCGAAAAAGGTTACAACAACGAAAAGCAGTATTCCAAGCTGAACTATTATTTCTCCGGGGAGAACAAACCGGAGCAGTTGGGCAGGGGAGGACGCAACGACAGCGAACAGATCGTGTCCAGGGTCAAGTGGTTCGCCTTCCAGCAGCAGTTCTTCTCGGCAATCATGACTGCAGAAAATGAATTTTCATCGGCAGACCTTTCCGTAAAATTCTATGATGAGGACGATCCGGAAAGAAATCTCATGTACTGCGCCGCAAGGATGCAGACAGAACTCGGCACGGGAGACCGCAACAGTTTCACGATTCCGTTTGATTTCTATTTCGGCCCGAACCACTACAGGACCCTCAAGGATTACGACCAGAAATACGAAAAGATCATTCCTCTCGGAGGAAACGTGATAGGGCTTGTCAGCAGGTGGATAATAATCCCTACCTTCAATTTCCTCGGCAAGTTCATTGGCAGTTACGGCATCATCATCCTGCTGATGACCATCTTCATCAAGCTGCTGGTGTCTCCTCTTACGATAAAGTCGTATATCTCATCGGCAAAGATGAATGTGATCAAGCCGGAGATAGACAAACTGAACGAAAAATATCCGAAGCAGGAGGATGCCCTCAAGAAGCAGCAGGCGATGATGGAACTGTACAAGAGGGCAGGAATCAGTCCTATGGGCGGTTGCCTGCCGATGCTCCTGCAGCTTCCGATACTGTATGCGATGTTCCGGTTCTTCCCGGCATCCATAGAGTTGCGCCAGCAGAGTTTCCTTTGGGCTGATGACCTGAGCGCATACGATTCGATTCTCGATCTGCCGTTCAGGATTCCGATGTACGGGGATCATGTCTCCCTGTTCGCCCTGCTCATGGCCGTGTCCATGTTCCTGTATTCCAAGATGACATCCAGCCAGATGTCAAATGACCCGAACATGGCCGGGATGAAGTTCATGACAGTATGGCTGATGCCGATAATGATGCTCTTCATCTGCAACAACCTTTCCAGCGGCTTGAGCTATTACTATCTGCTGTCCAATCTGATAACCATGCTTCAGACCTGGTTCATCAGAAAATATGCGGTTGACGAGAAGAAGATACATGCGCAACTGGCTGCCTCTGCCGGCAAGCCTCTTCCTAAGTCAAAGTGGCAGCTCCGTCTTGAGGAGGCGCAGAAAATGCAGCAGCAGGCCATCAAGGAACAGCAGAAACGCAGCAGACGATGAGCATCGGGACGGCGATAGGTGAACTGAAAAAGGAACTGCCACCGGAAGTTGTACTGGTGGCAGTTTCCAAGTTTCATCCTGCCGAGGCAATAATGGAGGCCTATGATGCCGGTCAGCGTGTTTTCGGAGAGAGCCGTCCACAGGAATTCCGCCAGAAGGCGGAGAGTCTTCCGGACGATATCGTATGGCATTTCATAGGACATCTGCAGACGAACAAACTGAAGATGGTGCTTCCGTATGCGGATATGGTGGAGTCGGTCGATTCGTTGCATCTGCTGGAGGCCATTGACGGATGGTGCAGGGAGGACGGAAAGGTACAGGATATCCTTCTCGAAATGCACATAGCATCTGAGGAGACGAAACAGGGTTTCAGCCGGGATGAGATTCTTCAGGTGCTGCGTTCGTCCTCTTCATTTTCCGGCGTGAGGATTCTCGGACTGATGGGCATGGCCACATTTACGGACGACGAATCCGTAATCCGTTCCGACTTTGCCCGGCTCGTGTCCCTGCGGGATGAAGCGAAGAGAACATTATCGGGCCTGCTTCCGGAAAAATTCGGACTATTGTCTTTCGGCATGACCCATGACTACCGCATAGCGTTGTCGATGGGAGCCGATATCGTACGCATAGGTACCCTCATTTTTGGGGAAAGATCTTAAATTATGTTTATTTGCCTAAAATATCAGCCATGCTTGAAATGATTCAGGAAGAAATGATAATGCGGGACAGAAAATATCTGGAACTCCTGTCCTTGAATTTCCCGACGATCGCTGCGGCCAGCACGGAAATAATAAATCTGGAGGCAATCCTGAATCTCCCGAAGGGCACGGAACATTTCCTTGCCGACCTTCATGGAGAGCATGAGGCATTCAGACATGTTCTGAGGAATGCTTCGGGCTCGATAAAGCGCAAGGTCAACGAGATTTTCGGAGGGACTCTGCGTGAGACGGAAAAGAAGGAGCTGTGCACGCTCATATATTATCCGGAACAGAAACTTCAGCTCATAAAGGAATCGGGACTGGATCTCGGGGAGTGGTACGACGTGACGTTGAACAGGCTTGTGAAGGTATGCCAGAACGTATCCTCCAAATATACCCGTTCCAAGGTGCGTAAGGCGCTTCCTGCGGAATTTTCCTATATCATACAGGAACTTCTGCACGAAAGCAGTGCGGAACCGAACAAGCAGGCTTACATAAATGTCATCATCAGCACGATAATCGACATTCATCGTGCCGACGAATTCATCGTCGCCATGTGCAACCTCATCCAGAGGCTTACGATCGATTCTCTGCACATCCTCGGGGATATCTTTGACAGGGGCCCCGGTCCGCATATCATCATGGATACCTTGTGCAGCTATCATAATTTCGACATACAGTGGGGCAATCATGACATACTGTGGATGGGGGCCGCTGCCGGAAATGACGCCTGCATTGCAAATGTCCTCAGGCTGGCCATGAGATATGCCAACCATTCGGTCCTTGAAGACGGCTACGGCGTGAACCTGCTCCCTCTCGCCACATTTGCGATGGATGTCTATGCGGATGACCCGTGCACTTCTTTCGGGCCGAAGTCCGACACTGATTCCGACATTCTGGATGACAAGACAGTGAGGCTGCTTGCGCAGATGCACAAGGCCATAAGCATAATACAGTTCAAACTCGAGGCGGCGATCATAAGGAGAAGGCCGGAGTTCGGCATGTCGGACAGGCTTCTTCTGGAACATATAGACTTGAAGAGGGGCGTTTTCGTCCTCGACGGCAAGGAATACGAGATGAAAGATTGCTTTTTTCCTACATTGGACCCGTCGGACCCTTATGCCCTCACTGCGGCTGAAAAGGATGTCGTCCGTAAACTGCACGATTCCTTTACGCACAGCGAAAAGTTGCACAAGCATCTTACATGCCTTTTCCGTTATGGCTGCATGTACAACGTATGCAATTCGAACCTCCTGTTCCATGCGTCGATGCCTCTGAACGAAGACGGGACTCTCAAGGAAATAGACATCCTCGGGAAAAAATACAAAGGCAAGGAACTTCTTTGCAAGGTCGGACAACTCATAAGGACGGCGTATTTCGGAGACAGGCATGATCCCGAAAAGCCGTTTGCCCTGGATTATATATGGTATCTGTGGTGCGGGAAAGATTCTCCGGCCTTCGACAAGAGCAAGATGGCGACGTTCGAAAGGTACTTCCTGTACGACAAGGAACTGCACAAGGAGGAGAAAGGTGCCTACTACACATTGAGGGACAGGGAGGAAATATGTGACATGATCCTTGACGAGTTCGGCGTGGAAGGGGAGCACCGTCATATAATCAACGGGCACGTGCCTGTAAAGGCCGTAAAGGGAGAGAAACCGGTGAGGGCAGGCGGCAAGCTCATGGTCATTGACGGAGGTTTCTCCAAGGCCTATCATCCGGAGACGGGAATCGCCGGATATACCCTCGTATATCATTCACGCGGTTTCCAGCTTGTCCAGCATGAGCCGTTCTCGTCGACACAGAAGGCTGTCGAGGAAGGTCAGGACATCAAGTCCACGACACAACTCGTGGAATTGAGCAGCCAGAGGATGATGGTGAAGGATACCGACAAGGGGAAGGAACTTATGGTGCAGATCGAGGATCTGAAGAAACTCCTTGCCGCCTACCGGACAGGCATGATCAAGGAACGCTCTTAGGGGATTTCAATCAGTTTTGGAATCCGTCCTGTCTTTTGTGAGTTCCTTTATCATAGAGGCGGCTACGGCGCGTGATGCTCCGCTTCCGCCGAGCGCTTTCCGGATTGCTGCATACTCGTCAAGCATTTTCATACGGTACGCGTTGTCTCCGATGAGTCTCCTGACCTCGTCCACGAGATTTTCCGCATTGCATTCGTCCTGTATCAGTTCCCTGAAAGCCGTGCGGTCCACGATGAGATTTCCGAGGCTGATATGTTTTATCTTGATTATATGTTTTGCTATCAAATAAGTGAGTCCGTTGCAGATATATCCTACAACCTGCGGCGTGCCGAGCAGGACTGCCTCGAGAGATGCTGTGCCTGAATTTACGACTGCCGCTTCTGCATGCCTGACGATTGAAAGCGTCTCTCCGAACAGGATTCTTATTCCGGTCTGTCCGTATGCGGAATCCGCCTTTTCAAGGAATCCGGCGTAGTCGGCCATTGTTCTGGCCGGTGCTCCTGCTATGATGAACATGTAGTCCCTGTATTCAGGAATCTTTTTCATCTGTGCGGCGAATTTTGTCAGCACAGGCATCATGGTGCTTATCTCGCCTTTGCGCGAGCCGGCAAGCAATGCGATATACGGCCTGTCCTCCAGACCGTTGCGTTTCAGGAAATCTTCCCGTGTTTCGTTCATGGCGGCTGATCCGTCTATCGAGTCTACCAGAGGGTTTCCTGAATATTCCGCTTCTATGCCGTGGTCCTTGAAATATTGGACCTCAAACGGGAAGACTATGTACAGCTTGTCTACGTATGCCTTCAGTTTGCGTATGCGGCTTTCCCTCGAAGCCCAGACTTTTGGGGCAATGTAATAGAATGTCCTGAAGCCTTTCTTGTGGGCAAATTCGGCAATCCGGAAATTGAATCCGGGATAGTCTATCAGGATTACTACGTCAGGACGCCATGACAGAATGTCATCCTTGCAGCGGCGCACGTTCCCGAGAAGTTTGCCGGCATGCGTGAACACTTCCCAGAATCCCATTATGGCACCTTCTCGGTAGTGGCGGACAAGTCCGCCGTCCGCCCCGGACGCTGCCGGTGACTGGTTGTCGGAATATACCCGGGCCATCAGGTCTCCGCCCCAAAAGCGTATGTTTGCCTGCGGGTCTTCAGCGTAAAGGCCTTTCATGAGGTTGGACCCGTGGAGGTCTCCGGAGGCTTCACCCGCTATGATATAGTATTTCATGCGAAAATGCTTTTCAGTCTTTTTATTTCGTCGGAATCGGAAGTGTTGATGTTGTGTGCCGCTACCGATATGTAGCCGTCTTTTATGAGACGGTGGTCTGCATCTGCGGAATTGTTCCGGGAGTCCAGAAACTGGCCAGTCATCATGTAGATTTCTTCTCCTTCTTCTTTCCGTACTTCTCCTGCCTGTCCGAACATTTCAGGCGTGACGCCGTGCCGTGCGGCCGCTTCCGGATCCCATGGGACGAATTCCTTTATCCATATCCCGTTCCCCTGGCATGCGGCCCTGACGCCCTTTATTTCCTCGGCAGGGATGTCAGGGAAATTTACATTGTAGTATATTCCGTATTTTTCAGGAAGCGACGTCATCAGTTTCCTGAATATGTCGGGAAAATATTCCCCGACGGCTGAAAAGTCAGCGTCCGGGCGGGTTGAGTCGAGCGATACTCCTATTGCCGGTATGCCGAGAAGGGCTGCTTCCCCGGCAGCGCCGAGAGTCCCTGAATAGCAGGAGGCACTTGCCGCATTGGAACCGTGGTTGATTCCCGACACTACCACGTCAGGCTTCTTTTCGAGGTATATGGTATTGAATGCGAATTTTACGCAGCTTGCGGGTGTAGCGTCAAGATATGACCATGAAATATTGTCAGTGTCTGACAAATTCCTGTAGGCTATGGGCTTCATGCCTATCGATACCGCCATGGACATTCCGGACTGATGTCTCTTTGGTGCGATTACAGTGACATGTCCGAATTTTGCCATGATTTGCGCCATAAATTTTATCCCTTTGGCCATGTAGCCGTCATCATTTGTCAGCAGAATCTCCATATTTCGCTCCGATTTGTTAATGCAACTCAAAGATTTTTCACAAAGATATATGAATATTCATAAATTTTCCTAATTTTGCATGGATTTTGCGGAGCGGCAGTTCCGGAGTTTTTGAAGAATTGTGTTACTTTAATAAACAATAAAGAAATGATTAAATTAGGTATTAACGGTTTCGGTCGTATCGGCCGTATGGTATTCCGTGCTGCAGTTGAGAATTTCTCGAATGACATTCAGGTCGTAGGCATCAATGACCTTCTCGATGCAGACTATCTTGCTTACATGCTCAAATACGACTCTGTTCACGGTCACTTCAACCATGACATCAAGGTAGAGGGCAATTACATGATCGTAGACGGCAACAAGATTCAGATTTTCGCAGAAAAGGATCCTGCAAACATCACTTGGGGCGCTCTCGGAGTTGACGTTGTCGTTGAGTCAACCGGTTTCTTCCTTACAGAGGAGCTCGCTTCCGCACACATCAAGGCAGGTGCAAAGAAAGTCATCATGTCAGCTCCTTCAAAGGATGCCACTCCTATGTTCGTATACGGCGTTAACGACAAGACATACGCAGGCCAGCCTATCATTTCCAACGCTTCCTGCACCACCAACTGCCTCGCTCCTATATCCAAGGTTCTCCACGAGACATTCGGAATCAAGAGAGGCCTCATGACCACCGTTCACGCTGCCACTGCAACCCAGAAGACAGTTGACGGTCCTTCAAAGAAAGACTGGAGAGGCGGACGCGGAATCCTCGAGAACATCATCCCGTCTTCAACAGGTGCTGCCAAGGCTGTTGGCAAGGTGCTTCCTGAACTCAACGGCAAGTTGACCGGAATGTCAATGCGTGTCCCTACTTCTGACGTTTCAGTAGTTGACCTTACAGTAGAACTCGAGAAACCGGCTACTTACGAGGAAGTTTGCGCAGCAATGAAGAAGGCATCTGAGGGCGAACTCAAAGGCGTTCTCGGCTACACTGACGAGGCTGTCGTTTCAACCGACTTCCGCGGCGATGCACGCACTTCAATCTTCGACGTGAAGGCAGGTATCCAGCTCGACCCTACATTCGTGAAAGTCGTTTCATGGTACGACAACGAGTGGGGCTACTCAAACAAGGTTTGCGAAATGGCACGTGTCATCACGAAATAATTTCGGATAACTGCAATATGATGAGAGGACGCTGTTGGCGTCCTCTTTTTTTTGTGCTCTGCGGGAGAAGAACGGCAATAATGATTACCTTTGCAGCCATGAAAAAATTTTCATTCAGAAAAAGAAAAGTGGAGGATGCCGCCCTGTCGGAGGCGCAGCATCGCATATCGGCGGCGATTGACAAGGAGGGAAAAAAGCGGAGACCTTCCTGGATTGTATCTACGGTGCCTTTTGTAGTGCTTATTGTCGTGCTTGTTGGCGTAATCAGGATTTTCGGGGCAGATTCCCTTGCCGGAGGCAGTCAGGTTGCACTCCTGCTGGCTTCAGCTGTCGCAGTGGCGATAGCGATGTTCGGGTACAGGATTTCATGGCAGCAGATAGAGGATTCGGTCCTGGATAACATACGGTCCGTAGGTTCGGCAATCCTGATACTTCTTCTGATAGGGGCTATTGCAGGCACATGGATGGTCAGCGGTGTCGTGCCGACTCTGATTTGTTATGGGATGAAGGTGATAACTCCGGGTATTTTCCTTGCGGCGTCCTGCGTCATCAGTGCGCTGGTGTCTGTCATGACAGGAAGTTCCTGGACTACCATTGCAACTATCGGAGTAGCCCTCATCGGCATAGGCACGGCACAGGGCTTCGATCCGGGCTGGTCTGCCGGAGCAATCATTTCCGGGGCTTATTTCGGAGACAAGATATCCCCTCTGTCGGACACGACTGTGCTTGCATCTTCGTCTTCGGGAACACCTCTTTTCACGCATATCAGATACATGCTGATTACCACGGTACCGTCAATGCTGATAACTGTGTCAGTATTTCTTGTGGCAAGCCTGCTGCATGACTCGCCGGGAGTGTCCCAGGTGGAGGAATTTTCGGGAACACTCCGGGAGACTTTCAACATTTCACCTTGGCTGCTGCTTGTGCCGGTGCTTACCGGAGTTCTGATTGTCAAGAAAGTGCCTGCGTTGCTTACGCTTTTTGTGGCGGCTCTCCTTGCTGGCATTACGGCACTTTTTGCACAGCCCCACATAATTCAGGAAGTGGCTTCGGGCGTTTCCGGAAACTACGGCGGCGGCCTTTCTTTGCATGACGGGTTCAAGGGGCTCATGATGTCGTGCTACGGACATACTTCGGTTTCCACAGGGAATGAGGCGATAGATTCTTTGATTTCAACGAGAGGAATGACAGGAATGCTGGACACTATTTTCCTCATAATATGTTCTGTGACCTTCGGGGGAGTGCTGACAGGCAGCGGAATGCTTCATAGCCTGACAGATGTGCTGACAAGGCATATTTCGGGCCGTCTTGGTATTGTTTCATCGACTGTGGGGACAGGCCTGTTCTGCAACATGACAACGGGTGACCAGTATCTTTCCATTATACTCACCAGCAGCCTGTACAGACGGCTGTTTGAGCGGAAAGGTTATGAAAGACGCCTTTTGAGCCGCTCGGTCGAAGATTCCGCTACCGTAACTTCCGTGCTTGTGCCGTGGAATTCGTGCGGAATGACCCAGTCGACCGTGCTGAAGGTGCCTACGGTTGATTATCTGCCTTACTGCCTTTTCAACATAATTTCGCCTTTGATGTCAATCGCCATTGCGGCAATAGGATACAGGATATACCGGCAGAAACCTGAAGAAAATTCATGACATCCGTTCTAAGGACATTTCGTCGGTTTTCCTCGAAAAACGCTTGGAAACAAGATAAAAATGACTATCTTTACAGAATGAATTAATTTTTAATAATTCTAAATTAATATTGTCATGAAAGAATTGAAAGGAACAAAGACTGAAGCGAATCTTCAGGCTGCTTTCGCCGGCGAGTCCCAGGCGAGGAACAAATACACTTACTATGCTTCTAAAGCAAGGAAAGACGGATATGTGCAGATTGCGGACCTCTTCGAGGAGACTGCCAACAATGAGAAGGAGCATGCAAAAATCTGGTTCAAGCTTCTGCACGGGGGAGAGGTACCTACGACTGAGGTGAATCTGCTTGATGCTGCCGAGGGCGAGAACTACGAGTGGACCGACATGTATGCAGGCTTTGCAAAAGAAGCTCGTGAGGAAGGTTTCACTGAGATCGCCGTTCTTTTCGAAAAGGTCGCTGCAATTGAGAAGATGCATGAAGAGCGTTACCGCAAACTGCTCGCAAATGTGAAAGACGGGCTCGTGTTCTCAAGGGACGAGGACAAGATCTGGGAGTGCGGAAACTGCGGACATATCGTAATCGGCAAGAAGGCTCCGGAAATCTGCCCTGTCTGCAAGCATCCAAAGAGCTACTTCAAAATTCACGCTGAGAATTATTGATTTTTTTGATTGCCCCTGCGTCCGGATGCCGGACAGGACAATATGGTTTATCCCGCCGATGCCTGGAGTTTCGGCGGGATTTATTTTTTCTGGCTTTATGGAATTTTATGGAATGTCCAGCAGGATAGGGGAATTCAATTCATTGTTGTCCTGCAGGATTGCGCAGTTGACGAAGGTCGTGCCGTCGTTCTTGACGATGCCGTAGCCGGGATGGACATGGCCGAAGATGCTGTATGCCGGTCTGATTGTGCTGATGCGTTCGAGAAGGGAAGTACTGCCGAAATGTGTGATGTCTTCCGTTTCGTCCAATATGCCTTCCGGAGGCTGGTGTGAAATGAGTATGTCCGTGCCGTCCGGGATTGCTTTTGCATATTTGTCTTCAAATCCTTCGATGAAGAAGGGGACGCCGTAAAAGTTCAGTCCGCCGATGCATATTCCGGAATTGCAGAGGAAGTGGCAGTTCTCGTCAAGGCCGTCAATCTTTGCCCCGTAAAGGCAGGTGTCGTGGTTGCCCAACGTGAATAGCTTGTGCTTGTGGGGCAGGTCGCAGAACCATTCGAGAAAGTCCAGAGCCTCTGCCTCCGTACCGATGTTCGTGAAGTCACCGCAGTGCACGACAATGTCCGCCTCCGGCAAGTCCCGTAGGCGACGGTGGCAGCCGTGCGTGTCTGAAAGGCAAAGGATTGTCATTGGTGGGCTAGTCTTGTTTCCGGGCTCACAATACCTGCGCTTTCCAGCTGTTCCATAATACGGCAGCCTCTGCAATACCCGACGGCAAACTTACGCTGCAGATCGGAAACCGATACCTCCGCTCGTTTGACAACATATTCTGCGACTTCTTCAAAAAGAGGATCAAATTCAGTCACAGGTGTTGATGTTTTCTTCTCGTCCTCACTTGCCTC
>CALVDU010000159.1 GCA_944326375.1 uncultured Bacteroidales bacterium
GATTCCGGTACGGGATAATCCGGCATCGCCCGGTCACACATACAATTCCGAAGTGTCTTTCCGGCAGCTTCTCGTGTTTCCTTTCATTAACGTCAGTTCGACGAATTTATTATACTCTGCTCCAGGGAATTCGTCGAACCGCCGTCAAGGATTTCTCCGAAATCCATTTGTCTTAATCCCCAGTTGCTTCGCAACAGCCCCTTACTAAGGGGCGTCACCCTCACCGCTCCCTCTCCGGAAGCCCGTCGCAGACTAAGCGCCTGCTCCTCAGCGGTGTTCGATGAAAAGGTTTCATCGAACTCACGTTTTCATTAAGTATATACCCCATTTTCAAAAATGTAAACAGCAAAAACGAAAAAAGTAAACCGGGAAATTATGTTTTTTACAAAAAACACTTTTAGGGATATTTTGTTTTTTACAAAAAACACTTATCTTTGAAACTGCAAATCTTCACGAAAATGGACAAACTGTTTCAAAGGCACGACGAGTATTTAAGTGCCGTTCCTATGACTTTTATAAGAAGTTTCATCCACAAAGTCAACTGGGATAGCAGCCTAATCTGCATAAAAGGTCCGAAAGGCGTAGGAAAATCAACCCTAATCCAACAGAAAATTAAGCAAGATTTCAAGGACGGGGACAGGCACGTCCTGTATTGCTCCGCCGATACCGGATATTTCACAACACATTCATTGCTTGACACTGCAGACAGGTTTGTAAAAACAGGTGGAACACACCTCTACATTGACGAAATCCACAAATATGAAGGATGGAGTCAGGAACTTAAGGAAATACATGACCTGTTCAAACATCTTCATGTGGTGGTCAGCGGAAGTTCTCTGATAGAAATCAACAACGGTAAGGCAGACCTGTCAAGACGCATGGTCGAATATGAAATGCCCGGAATGTCGTTCCGGGAATACCTTTGTTTTGAAACCGGAAATGAATTCAGTACAACAACGCTTGAATCACTCTTTGAGAATCCGGCTGCGTTCTGCAACAGAATAAAGGAAAGATGCCGTCCTCTGGAACATTTCGGAAAATATCTGAAATCCGGATATTATCCGTTATATTTTGAAGATAAGAAAACTTATGCTTCCAGGGTAGAAAATATAGTCAACTACATAATAGACACGGAGTTGACCGCACAGAGAAATGTGGAGACGGGAAATACGCGCAAAATAAAGGCTTTGTTACAGGTCATGTCCCAGCTCGTCCCTTTTGAAATAGACATTGCCAAAATATCAAGAAACATCGGGATACAGCGACTCACAACCTTGAGATATCTGAAAAATCTGGAAGAAGCAAGACTGATAAGACGGCTGTTCACGGATTTGGACACGACAAAAGATTTGCAGAAGCCAGACAAGATTCTCATGGACAACTCCAATCTCCTGCACATATTGTCCCCTGAAATGCCAGAAACAGGGACTGCCCGCGAATGCTTCTTCTGCAACCAGCTGGCAAATGCAGGGCACAGAGTCGAATATGGCGGGCTGAAATCAGGTGATTTCAAGATTGACAAAAAAATCATTGTCGAAGTCGGAGGTGCAGACAAAAATTTCAGACAATTAAAGAATGAACAAAACGGATATGTCGCTGCCGACGACATTGACAGCGCCGTATTCAGGAAAATTCCTCTCTGGGCTTTCGGCTTTTTATATTAGACGGTCATGAAAGCAGCATTTTTAACGGCATTAATATTGTTTTTCGGCATAACCATTTCCTATGCGGGAGCAACAGCGGAAACAACGGATGATGATCCGCACGCTATTGCAGAAAGCGATACTGCAGGGTTACGCACGAAAGGACTTGTCCACGACTTCATGATATCTTTGTTTCCAGACGAGAGTTACGGACTCATAGACCAGACAGATTCGATGATTAATGCCGTCCAAAACAAACTCGGCAAATTCAGCAGGGAATATGAAGAATGGCTGTGGAGGCAGATTGCCATTTTCCAAAAAACAGAAAGATTTACCATGACCAAACCCCTGCTGGACACGCTTGCCTCAATCTACCGTCATACAAGGCAAAAGTCCGGGCTCAACAGACTGAATGA
The DNA here is from genome assembly GCA_944326375.1 of uncultured Bacteroidales bacterium. Lineage (GTDB taxonomy): Bacteria > Bacteroidota > Bacteroidia > Bacteroidales > UBA932 > Cryptobacteroides. The sequence continues at coordinate 2,060 of CALVDU010000159.1, forward strand.
AAGTTATTCTTACTACTATCTCTTTACCGGCAGCATTGACGAGGCATACAAAGCCGCAAGAAAATCCCTTAAATATGCCAGGACGACAGAACAGATATTGACAGCAATAAAAACACTGAAGGACATAAGCGAATATATAGACCCCAGAGAAACAATCCGATGGTGCAAAGCCCTTGAGCCATATCTGAAAGACAATAAATATTCCGGCTCCTACATATCCAACATGGACAAATGGTTTCTTGCCGGCGGGGGCAGTACCAGAATTGTAAGAAAAACTAAAGCCTTCATGAAATCGGCGGAACGTCTGAACGAAAAATCAGAAGCCGGACTCGAACTATGGTATCTTACAGGATATAATGACACGACCTATCTTCACGACATAGTGCAGGACTATTGCAGATACCGGGCAGCGCGGATGAAATCAGAACAAATCCTCATATCAGAAAGCGACATGCTGTTTCTGGGGCACTATATGGATGCATTGACAGAACTTGCATGGTATTATGGAAACATAGGTGACAGGCTCAAGTCAATTACTTATTCAGAAGAAATCATCAGGATGTTCGAGCATCCTGACAGATCCTCCGATTATACCAAGTTTCACGAATACAGATTTGCGGAAAACCACAACAACCTGCACGAATACTATATCCCGGCCCTGAAAAATTTGAGCCTGATGCACATTGAGACCGCTATCTCCAATACAGACAAAAGAGAAGAATATGCAGAAAAGGCATTCGAAGACATCCGGAAAATATTGTCGGCATACAAGAATGACATCGGGTATATCACAGGATATGTCCGTCAGATGCCGGACTACGACATTAAAATATACCTTTCCCGGTATTATCAGGCGGTACAGGACCTGTACTATATGACATCCGACATAAACACGATTCCTGGCACAGAAGACATCATCAGAGACCGCCTTGCCCTCTCTCTCTTCTACAAAGGCCTGCTGTTGAGGAAGAACCGTCTTGGCTCCGCAGTCGTGGACAAAGATACCGATGTATTTTCAGCCGATTACCTCAAGTCTCTGCTGAAAAATTTTCCTGCAGACACATATTTCATCGATTTCATCTATATCGAAGAATTAGGACAATATCAGATGAGCGTATGCAGCAGCAACATGGAGTGTCCTGTCTCCGTGACGGCAGATATCTTTGGCAAGGACAGCCTCATGTCTCCGCAAATCTACTCGGATGCAGCAATATACGACAAGATTTGGGGCAAACTTGACGGTATATGCCCGGAAGGCGCCTCAATATATTTCGTTCCGGACAGAGACCTGTACTCCGTCAACATCGAAATGCTGACAGACAGTTCAGGAAGACACGCCTATGAAAAATACCGGCTGCACAGGCTGACCTCATTTCTCGAACTCGAAAATATTACCGGGGATGCACCTATGAAGACGACTGTAATTTTCGGAAATCCGGACCTGAAAAACGCAGAAAAGGAAATAAGGGACATACAATCCGCTCTACAATCCGTCGGATTCCATGTTGAGACATTTGAAAAAGGGAATGCCACTGAATCAGCGTTCAAGAAGCTTGCCGGGAACAGCCCGGACATAATTCATTTTTCCACCCACGGCTTTTACTTTGAACGTGACGAATACAAAAAAATGGAACAATACAACGGACCGGAATACTACGACATGTCCATGCTGAATTCCGGACTCCGCATGAGCCGGAATATATCGGAGGAACAACAGCATGATGACGGTATCCTCCTCGCCGAAGAAATAGCAGGACTCGACCTCGGCTCAACAGGCCTCGCAGTGCTTACATGCTGCGAAACAGGGCTCGGAGACACTATCTTCGACGGGGTACTCGGACTTCAAAGGGCATTTAAGATTGCTGGAGTGCAGACCCTCATACTGACTCTTTGGAATGTCAGCGACAATGCTGCATCCCTTTTCTCCACTTCCTTCTATTCCTGTCTGACAAAAGGCGATGACAAAAGGACATCATTCCTGAAAGCCGTGCGAAAAGTCCAGGAAAAATATCCTGAACCCTACTACTGGGCACCGTTCATCATGATAGACTGAATCACATCCTTTCAAGAAGTCCGGAAGCGGAGTCCTTCCAGAATGAAGAGCTGTCGGAAGCTATGGCCTTCAGAAGCCTCCTGGCCTTTGCCGGTCTGCCCTGGCGCATAAGGGAAACCGCCTGCAGATAATCCAACGTCTGCATGTCCGCCTTATACAGTGCGAGCCTGTAACTTCCCTCCTCGGTTTCAGGATTGTAATCCGGAGCAGGGATATTGCGCAATTCGGCCATCATCCTGTCCGCATCTTCATACCGTCCTTCGTCAATGGCATCCGTTATGGGCTGGAAATCCATCCCGCCTCTGGCAATGGTCAAATCGGCAAGCACAACGCCGTTGCCGAGAGTACGGCAATCTCCGACTGAAGTCCTGCGGACAAAAATTCCGACAACGACGCAAGCCACAGCAGCAACGGAAACGCACAGATAGACAATCCTGCGCACCTTGCGGACCTTACGAACCTTATGGACCTTGCGGATTCGCTGCAGACCGGACTCGATTGCAGCAAATTCATCCCTGAGGGCTTCCTTGTCCCGCACGGCCTCGGCGACCATTTCTTCCATTTCGTCTCTCATATCAGTTTCGATTTTCTGAAACGTTCAGTAAGAACAATTTCGAGTTTCTTCTTGCAGCGGCTTGCCGCTGTTATCACGCTCCGGGAATCCGAATAGGACATCTTCTCCGCTATTTCGCTGCTGCTCATTTCCTCATAATATTTGTACCTGAATATGCTCCGGCACGGCTCTTGGACATCCTGAAAAATCACTTCCCTCACTATCGACCTCTTGCGCTCCATGATGTCAGTCTCCGAAATGTCGTCAGCAAGAAATTTGTCCGAAAAATTCTCCGAAAGGACATCCGGGTCTGGAAACCTGTCTATTTCCACATTTGTCGGAGCTGATGGGTTCTTTTTCTCTGCCCTGCGCCTGTTCAGCCATATATACTTCGCAACCTGAAAAAGATATGTCCTGAATGCCGCATTCGGCCGGAGCGTATATCTGCCCTGCCTCAACTTGTCCCATACAGCCACACAAGCATCCGTATAGATTGTCAATGCCTTATCCATGTCTATTCCGGACATGTTACGGAAAGCCCAGCGGAGGAACTCGTCCCGAAACTGCCGGTACATGAGTTCCTTCATCTTCTGGCTGTCCGCCTTTATCCCGGCGACTATATCCTTGTCTTTAAGCCTTTTCATTTCAATCTCATATTTCAGAACAACCTGCGTGAGCCTTTGTCAGCCACCTCGGCATCCAGGTTCTGCGGAAGTCCCCGAGGCACGGGCATGACTTCATATTCCTTCCTGACGGCATCCACGAGGCCGCTGACAGTGATTCCCTGTTCAAGAGTCCTGCAAAGCGCCCAAGTAAGCCGTCCGCAGAAACCGTCTTCCGACCTGAACTCATAATTGTTCTGATAGGACTTGCATGCGCTCAGGCATACCCAACCGCCATTTTCTTCACGTCTGGCCTTTGTAGAAGGACGATTTTCCGGCAACGGAATCTCAAACACATCCCCTGTTCCCCTCATCCGCAAATCTTCCGTCACATCCTCCCCTCTCGTAACATCCCCGCTATGGCATGAATCCATCGAAACAAACACAAGCCCGGAATTTCCGACAGCTTTCTGAAGAATTGCCAGCCACTTGTTCAGTTCATCGTCAACAATATGGTTTTCACCTTCATAGACTCCCCTCACATAAGACTTGGCTGCATCATAAGGGACAAAGGCCTCATCCAGTCCGTCGTCTTCATCCCCGTCGATGTCCGTAACCTGCTGTCCGTGACCGGAAAAATGAACATAAACCACATCTCCTTTCCTGAGCAGTACTGCCAGTTCAGCAAAAGCATCCCTGATTGCCGCCTTTTTGGCATCTGCATCCTTCAAAACAATTATATCCTGTTCCGGGAAACCATTGTGCGCAAGCATGGATTTGACCAGTCCCGCATCCTTGTCTCCGCTTATGCGGCTCCAGCCGGAATTCTCCGGATAATTTCCGATTCCGACGACTAACGCATGCATGGCCTGCGCACACGCTGCCGTTTCCGTCAGACTTAATACGCAAAGCACAACCGCTGAAAACAAAATGCACAGATATTTTCCCTTCCGTGAAACCATATCTGTGCAAATATAGTAAATATGCAGCATAAATCACATGACCAGCCCTTTTGTCAGGAACTTCCGCAGGTGAAGATGAATGATTCCATTTTCATCATTGCGCGTAAGCAGCGGCGTCATGGAAATCACGAACTTGGGATAATTATCCCTTATTGCCCGCAAATTGCCGAATTCACGTTCTCTTATCGCCTCATCTGCAATTATGTAGGAAACCTGCACATAAGCACGTCTTCCGTCCGGACGCTCACATACGAAATCGACTTCTCCGGCCTGCAACTGTCCTACATACAATGTATGACCACGCCGTATAAGTTCCTGACAAACAATATTTTCAATAACCTTTTCGATATCTCCTTCCCCCGTTCCTCCAGATAGTGCATTGCGTATGCCATTGTCTTCAAAATAATATTTGTCATTGCTTTCAAAAAGCCGCTTTCCATGGATGTAACAGACTCCCCCTGTGATTTCATATATTTTGCCACTAGTGTCCGTCAATATAAGCGTTCAGGTCCTGATAAGTCCGGATAAAATCGAACTGCCGCTTTTCCTTGTCTATGTAGATTAACGTCAGTTCGACGAATTTATTATACTCAGCACCAGAGGATTCGTCGAACCGTCGTTAAGGATTTCTGCGAAATCCATTTATCTTAATCCCCAGTCGCTTTGCGACAGCCCCTTTCCAAGGGGCGTCACCCTCTTTCTGCTCGCTTTCGAATGTCCACCGGACATTCTCATAAACCGCTCACGA
>CALVDU010000160.1 GCA_944326375.1 uncultured Bacteroidales bacterium
TTTCGAATGTCCACCGGACATTCTCATAAACCGCTCACGACCTCACATACGCAAAGTATGCTGCGGTTGCCTCGCCCTCCGCACCTTGCATCTTACCTATTCTGACGCACCTTAAGTGCACAGCAAAACTTAGTTTTGACACAAGCATAACGCCGAAATTACCCTTTTTAGTCACTCTCGGCAGAATTCCAGCGGTACATACGCACTACATCCTCCTTCTTCGTGTCAAACGCCCGCCTGTCGTCATTTATCACATGCTTCAGAATACGTCCTGCATCCTTTCCGGCATCCTGAACAGCCGTTTCCCAGTCTTTGCCCAAAGTTTCCTTATGCTTCTTGTACAAGGCTATGAGCGGAGTGCCTTCCCAATAAAAATTTTCTCCTCCGAGGAGGTCCTGCACGGCAAACCATTCTTCCCGCTTGGCTTTGCACCAGCAATAGATTGCCCCCTGAAGGAAATGATAAATTGCGTCGAAATCATCCTGGGAAATGCCCGTAACCGTCTTGAGATCGGCCTTTTCAGTCAATGCCATGATACTGTAATTTTAAGTGTTATTATAATACGTGAGGCTGCTCCCTCGCAGTCCGTGTAAATATACGCAAAAACCGAGAGCAAAGCAAATGTATTTGATTTGCCGAGGTGACAAGTATATGTGGCCTCCGGCCAAATTACGCAAAAACCGAGAGCAAAGCAGACGACTCCGGTCGCATCATTTCTCGCTCAGGGAGAAAAGGAATTCGAGACCACCGTCCCTGCGGTTGACGGCCCTGACGTCACCGTTGTGGAACGCAATGGCGTTGCGGACTATGGACAGCCCGAGACCGGACCCGCCGGCATCCCTCGTCCTTCCTTCCGAAACACGGTAGAACCGCTCGAAAATCTTGGCAAGATGCTCTTCGGAAACGCCCTTTCCCGTATCATAGTATGTGAAATGACAGTATCCGTCGCTTCTGGCGTAGCACTCCAGGTGCAGAGTAACTCCGGTACCGGCATATTTAAGGCTGTTTTCCACAAGGTTGCGGAATATGGCATACATCAGACTGGCATTCCCCATTATCGAAAGGTCTTCCGGAAGACGGTTTTCCACTACCATCCCGTTCTTCTCGACAGTATCCCTGAATTCTTCGAAGATTTCGTCGGCGATAGCCTTAAGATTCAGTTTTTCTTTTGACAACTGCTCGGGGGCCTCTTCGATTTTGGTTATAAGAGCGATGTCCCGGATAAGGTCAGACAGCCTCATAACCTGGGCATACGCCCTGTCAATGAAAATATGCCTGCGCTCCGGACTTATGTCCCTGCACATTTTCAAAGTCTCGAGATACCCCCGTATGCTGCTGACAGGCGTACGCAATTCATGGGCAATGTTGTTCGTCATCTGCTGCTTGGTCTGACGGTTCTTCTCGACGGCAGAAATGTCGCTTATGGTAATTTCAAAGCCGCTGTCCGGATAAATGAGCATACGGATGCCATAGTCCCGCGCACCTTTCCTGATCTTGAACGGGAATACCGGGGCGGAATCGGAAGCGGAATGAGAATTCCGGGCAAGAAATTCTGCCAGAGGAGAGAAGACGGGGCTTCGCCATATATCGTCAAGATCCGGAGTAGGACGCTCCAGCAGCGTGTTGACGTACTGGATGAAGTTGGAATTCGCATAAACCTTCTTTTTCTCCGGGGAAAATATCGCTATTCCCTCGTCATGATAATGTATGTGCAACAGCAGCCGCTCCTTTTCGAGGGCAATTATCTTGTTGCTCTCGTCCAGCCTCCTGTAACTTTCGAGCATGGACACCCCTATGTCACCCAATTCCGAATCCGGGAATGAAATCCTGTCATAGTCTACGGAACCCGATTTGGCGGCCTCCGCCAACTTATGAAGACGGGATACTCCCTGGCCGAACTTGTCCGCAAGGAAAAGCACGGTAAACAAAGCGGCCACAAGTATCAGCAAAGCCAATACGAGAAATATGAAATCCGGACGGAAAAACCTCTTCACGTCCAGTTCATAAGGCAGGGCCACACGGACAATGATATCCCCGTAGAATTTCGCAAAATAGAAATAAGGTACGCCGGTCGAGTCGGACGTGCGGATTGAATAGCCCTGAACGCCGCGCAACGCTGCAATCACCTCGGGACGCGAAGAATGGTTGTCCAGAGAATCCTTGTCCCTGACAGAGTCATAAATCACATGGCCGTCAAGGTTCATTACCGTCACCCTCAGTTCGTCAGGCATCTTTGCCACGGCCCCGGAATAGTCATTGCGCGATTCGGAAATTATGTCTGCGTAGGCCGCAAGACGGAATTCCAGCATCTTCTGCTTGTAATTGCGTTCAGACCTGAGCTGGAAGACCACCAGCAACAAGGCAAACAGGGAAAATACGACAGTAAAATAAAACAGCAACTGTCTTTTGTATGTCCACCGTCTCTTTTCCATACTGGCTTGTCTCCTATTGCTGGTCCTCCGCATTGAAGCAATACCCGTATCCGGACCTGTTGGACACATAATTCTTGTATTGCCCGAGTTTGCTCCTTATTCTTGCGATATGCACGTCGACCGTACGGTCCAGGACATACGGGGCATCCTTCCACAATTCGTCTATCAGTTCCTCGCGGGAATATACGCGTCCCTGATGTCCGGCAAGCAGCTTCAATATTTCAAATTCCTTTTTTGAAAACACTATGGCATCATCCCCCGCATAAACCATCTTCTTTATGAGATCTATCCTTATCCGGCCGGCGACGATTTCTGCCTTCTCCTCCTTGTTCTCTTTCGGGAACGACCTCTTCAGCACAGCCTTTACACGGACAAGGACTTCCTGTATCGAAAACGGCTTCGCTATATAGTCATCTCCTCCGGCAGAAAATCCTGTCAGAAGATCATTTTCAGCACTGCGTGCCGTAAGGAAAATTATCGGGACCTGAGAATGGCGCTCCTTCCTGATTACTTCAGCCATCTTGAAACCGGACATGCCGTCCATCATCACATCAAGAAGTATCAGGTCGCATCCGTCGGAAAACATCCCGAGAGCCTCTTCTGCGGACGCAGCCGACAACACTTCATAGCCGGCATTTTCCAGATTGAACTGCAGTATCTCCCTTATGTCTTCCTCGTCATCGACAACCATTATCCTTTCCGTCTTCATATCTCGTCAAATTTTTTACAAAGGTAAAAGTAATGAAAATCACTGTTGTTTCAATAATGTTAAATAAATGTTACGAACAAATGTCCGTAATTTTGTAACAATAATTTAACGTCGCTGCCGCTGAGTATTCATTTCCTGTGCATAACTTTGCGGCCTAAACCTATAAATCATGGATTGGGTCTTTTTAGGATTCGTTATCTTTCTGTTCATGCTGGCGATCTCAGATCTTTGGGTAGGAGTCAGCAACGATGCGGTCAACTTTCTCAATTCCGCAATCGGTTCAAAAGCCGCAAGATTCAGAACAATCATCATCATCGCAGCATTGGGCGTATTCTGCGGAGCCATAATGAGCAACGGAATGATGGACATTGCCCGCCACGGAATATTCCGTCCGGAGCAGTTCAGTTTTCAGGAACTGATGTACATTTTCCTCGCAGTGATGGTCACTGACATCATTCTGCTCGACGTGTTCAACTCTCTCGGAATGCCGACATCCACGACGGTGTCCATGGTATTCGAACTGCTGGGAGCCACATTCGCCTTCGCAATCCTGAAGATGGCGGGAGACAGCGGACTCGGCTTTTCAGACTACATGAATACGGAAAAGGCGCTGTCGGTCATCATGGCGATATTCGTGTCCGTGGCGCTTGCCTTTGCCTCCGGTATCCTGCTGCAGTACATTGCAAGGCTGCTCTTCACCTTCAATTACAAGCCGGGACTGAGTTGGAAAATAGGTAGTTTCGGCGGTGTTGCCGTCACCTGCATAATATACTTCATGCTCATAAAAGGAGTGAAGGACCTTACTATCATGACCCCGGAACTGAAGGCATGGGTGGACGAAAACACCTGGCTTATCCTGGGCGCATGTCTGGTGTTCTTCACTGTCCTGATGCAGATCCTGCACTGGTGCAAGGTAAACGTGTTCAAGGTCATAGTGCTCATAGGCACCTTCTCCCTTGCCACGGCTTTCGCCGGCAATGACCTCGTGAACTTCATCGGTGTGCCCCTCGCAGGCTTCTCCTCATATCAGGATTACATGGCAAACGGCAACGGTGACCCGTCAGCACACATGATGGACGCTCTCAACGGGCCTGCCTCGACTCCTTTCATCTTTCTCTTCGCCGCCGGCGTAGTAATGGTACTTGCCCTGGCATTCTCCAAAAAGGCACACAACGTGACCAAGACGGAAATAAACCTCGCAAGGCAGGATGAAGGAGACGAAATGTTCGGTTCGTCGAAAGTGGCGAGGAGCATAGTCAGATGGAGCAACTCCACTGCACGCTGGGTAGTCTCGATAACGCCGGAATCTGTAAGGAAATGGGTCGGGAAACGCTTTGACAACACATATATCGAAAAGGAAGACGGTGCGGCATACGACCTCGTCAGGGCCTCCGTCAACCTCATGGTTGCTTCAATGCTCATAGCGCTCGGAACATCACTGAAACTGCCTCTTTCAACAACCTATGTGACATTCATGGTCGCAATGGGTACATCCCTTGCCGACAAGGCCTGGAGCAGGGAAAGTGCCGTTTTCAGGATCACAGGTGTCCTTTCGGTAATCGGAGGCTGGTTCCTGACGGCGGGAATAGCTTTCGGATGTGCATTCATCGTGGCACTTCTGATGTATTTCGGAGGATATGTGGTGGCCACCATCATAGTTGTGGTAGGTCTTGCAGTAATGATCCACAGCAACATCAAATACAAGGAAAAGAGCAACGGAAAGACAGAGTCGGCATATTACGACATCCTTTCATGCCACGACGAAGCCAAAATATGGCCTCTGTTCAGCAAATACGTCTCCGACAATGAAAACCTTTTCCTCAGCGACGTCTGCCAAAAATACCTGGCAGCGACTGACGGACTTTTCGACGAGAACGTAAGGCTTGTCAGAAAGGCATATTACAAGCTGAAAGACGAAAAGGTCAAGATGAAGAACCTCAGAAGGAAGGAAACCATCTGCCTCAGGCGTCTCGATCCGGAAACCGGAATGAAGAAAAGCGCATGGTTCCACATGATATCAAACAACAGGGAACAGTTATACTACGCAATCCGACGGATATGCGAACCGGTATACGAACATATCGACAACCACTTCTCTCCGCTGCCTCAACAATATGTAGAAGAATTCAGAATACGGCGTGACAAGGTTGTGGAAATGATAAACGACATGGCGGAAATCTGCGCAAACAAGAACTTCGAGGAATTGAGGAATCTCGATGACAACAGCAGGATTCTCCAGAATGAGTTTTCCGACATGAGGAAATCGCTCATGAACGACATCCAAAGCAAGCAGATCAATCTGACGGTAGCCTACCTCTACCTCAACATCCTTCAGGAATCGGAGCAGATCACGATTGTGCTCAAGCAGCTGTCCCGTGCATCCCGCAAGTTCCAGCTGGGATAACGAATACGACCGAACTGAACGTAACGCCTTGACTTCCAGCTATGATGCAGAGCGCAGCCGAGGCGTTTCCAAAACGCTGGCGCATCAGAGCGGGTAGGATGCAAGGCGCACGAAAGTGAGGCAACCGCAGCAACCTTGTCGGTTGTGAGGATTGGCGAGCTGAGCGCAACGCCGCAAACTGCCCGCTATGATGCGCCAGACCGGAGGTCCGCCAGCACAATAGCCGTCATCGCCTCCACCACGACCGGTGTGCGGAGTGCAAAACACACGTCATGCCTGCCAGGAATTTCGAGTGTCCCTATCCTGCCTGTCGAAAAATCGTAGGTGTGCTGTGCCTTGCGGATACTCGAGGTAGGCTTGAATGCCACCCTGAAAAAGACAGGATTGCCGTTGGTGATGCCCCCGTTGACTCCGCCTGCGCCGTTCTTGTTTAGTGCGCCAGTATCGGAAACTAAAGGGTCATTGTGTTCTGAACCTTTCATTCTTGCGGCGGAGAAACCGTCGCCGAACTCTATGCCGCGTACTCCGGGTATGGAGAATATCGCATGGGAAATGAGGGATTCGACAGAATTGAAGAAAGGCTCGCCCAAGCCTATCGGGACGCAGTCGGCGGAGCATTCTACGACGCCTCCGAGCGAATCGCCCTCACGTATTGCCTCGTCGAGCATTCCGGACCATTTTTCCTTGTCAGTTTCGCCTCCGATTTCGACCAAATCCGCAGAAATCACGATATCGTCGAGAATTTTCTTTGCCACTACGCCGGCAGCGACTATGGGCAGGGTCAGCCTGCCCGAAAAATGTCCGCCCCCGCGGGGGTCGTTGCAGTTGTTCCATTTTACGCCGGCGACGAAGTCGGCATGTCCCGGACGGGGCATTTCCTTGAAAATGGAATAGTCTGAGGATTTGGTGTTGTTGTTCCTGAAAATTATCCCCAACGGTGCGCCCGTGGTCTTTCCGCCGAACACGCCGCTCAATATTTCGGGCTTGTCGTCCTCAATTCTCGGAGTCGTGCCCTTTGAGCCGCTTTTGCGCCTGAGGATGTCTTCGGTGAAATCCTGAACTGACAGAGGAATCCCTGCGGGAACACCGTCCAGGACAACGCCTATGCCCTGTCCGTGGGATTCCCCGAAAACCGAAACTCTGAAATTCTGACCAAATGTGTTCATAATTTAAATTTGTTATATCAAAAATACGTCGTCTCGACTGGAGCACGAAGTGCGTAATGGAGAGCCCTGCCTATTCGGACGAGCAGATTCCTCGGCAGAGCCCGGAATGACCGCTAAAGCCCGGCAAAGAGATCCATGAATGAAGGGAAAGATTTTGCAACGCACGCCTCATCGTCGATTATTATCGGCGAATCAGCACCGAGCCCCGCCACCTTCAACGCCATTACCATCCTGTGGTCATGGCTTGAAGTATAGTTTCCTCCCTTGAGAAGCCGCCCTGTCAGAAGCCTCGAAGCCAAAGAATGCCCCTCGACAACCAGTTCGTCCCCTTCGACACAAGCCTCCACGCCCATCTGATGCAGCATGCCGAGAATTGCGGCTCCCCTGTCGCTCTCCTTGTGGGCAAGACGTCCGACACCGCCAATCCTGCTGCGTCCCTGGCAAAACGCTGCCAGCACCGAAACTATAGGGAAAAGGTCCGGACAATTGGAGGCATCGACGGTAAAGGACGCCAAAGGTGCTCGCTGCACCGTAATCCGTCCCCTGTCGCCGCCTGTCTGCGAAAGGCTTGCTCCCGCATCCATGAGAATGTCCATGATTGAAATGTCGGCCTGGAGCGAGGTCGTGTCGAGCCCGTCAAGTTCCACCCTTCCGAAAATCGCACCCGCAACGAGGAAGTTCGCCGCGGAACTCCAGTCTCCCTCTATCCTGAAATCGGCTGCAGAATACCTCTGGCCTCCCTTGATCTTGAAGATCATTTCATTGCACAGCGACCAGTCCCCGTCAGACTCTATGAAATCCCGTCCTCCGAGCATTTCATTTGATACCTTTACGCCAAATTTCTTCATCACGTCCAATGTGATGAACATGTAAGGTATGCTTTTCGGGTCCATTACCACCAGCGTGGAGTTTTTCTCTCCGAGAGGCAGGGACATGAGCAGCCCCGAAATGAGCTGCGAACCGTTTTTCCCCGAAATCTGGACTCGCCCGCAACGAACCGGTCCTGAAACTTTCAGCGGCACCCTGCAGTCATCCGCCGCACTTTCAATCTTCACGCCGAACCCGGACATCATTTCCACAGCACCTGTCATCGGCCTCCCCGTCAGGGTCTTTTCTCCCGTAATTGTCACAGGACCCGACGAAATCTGCGGCAGCAGCGGAATCATCAGCCTTGTCAGAAGCCCGGACTCCCCTACATGGATTTCCTGAATATCAAATTTTGAAGGCTCTGCCGCAATGCCTGTAACCGTTACAGTTGTCCCGTTCACGGAAATTTCCGCTCCGAGAGCCCTTGCTGCGGCTATCGCTGATTCATTGTCCCCGCAAGGGGAATAGCCGTCAAGCCGAGATGTGCCATCTGCCAGTGCCGCAGCAATTATTGCCCTCTGTGCAAAACTTTTTGACGAAGGCACGGAAACGTTCGCATCCACGAAACGGAAAGCGCCGTAAAGTTCCTTTTTCATATCTTCGGCGGAACGCTGCCCCGGGGCAGCCTGTTCATCTTCAGACAGGGCTGCGTATGTATAAGGTGCGCCTTTGGCAAGACATTCAATACGGGAACTGCGCCCGGGCTCGCCCATGCAGAAAGCAAGCAGTTTGCCCTGCCCGTAATCGTCATAAAGGGCAAGGACCCGTCCGACATCCTCAGAGGAACGGGCCGTAGTCACCAGTTTCACAATATCCGCCCCGTGATACAGGCATTTTTCAACGACCGACTTCAGTTCCTCGGAAGAAGCGGTCCCTTCGAAATCATGGTGTGAACGGATGAATATGGTCCCGTTCTCCCTTGCGCATGAACGCACTCTCTTGGACATGTATTTCGGGGCCTCCATCTCCACATCCACGAATCTTGCCCCCGCTTCTATTGCAGCACACAGTTTCCGTTCGCATTCATGTGAAGCCTGGACTTCCGTCATCCCCGGATTCGCTTCCATGATTTCGGAAACCCTGCATGTCGCCACAAGCGGCACGTCGGACTCGAAGATTTCCCTGATTTCCTCGTCCGTCAGACGGCATCTGTCCAACCTGATTTCCGCCATTTCCGCCGTAAGGAGGATTTCATTTATTTCCTCCGCCGTCCTGTTCTGTATAGTTGTGCAAATCATATTTTCATTATTATTTCAAGAGTTCTGCAGCACGGTCCGCGGCCATATCCTCAATCTTCACCATTCCCGGCCCCGCCACAAGCACGAAATGTATGATTCCGCCCTCCGTCTTCTTGTCCTTGCGCATGGCATCCACAAGTTCCTGCACTGAAAACGGGCACTCCGTCATCAGCCCCACCGAATCAAGTTCCGATTTCAGCGAACCAGCATACCCGGCCTCTGCATATCCGGTCTTCTCCGCAAGGCGTGCCGCCATTACCATGCCCACGGAAACCGCCTCCCCGTGAGTAATGTCCAGACCTGCAGAACGTGCATTCTTCTCTATCGCATGGGCAAAGGTATGTCCCAGATTAAGTTTTCGCCTTTCACCGGACTCGAACTGGTCCCGCGACACGATTCCTGCCTTCACCCCTACGGCGGCATGTATAAGTGCCGAGAGTTCATCCCTGTGAGAAACAAGAAAAGCCTTCCTGTCCCCTGCAGACCGGAGAGACGACATGAAGTCCACGGCCCTGCGATAATTGCCGCCATCCTCGATCAGAAAAGACTTGATCATCTCAGATGCGCCGGAAAGAAAGTCCCTCTCCGGCAACGAGTCCAATACATCAGCACAGATGAATGTGCATTCCGGCTGCCGGATGACACCGAGCATGTTCTTGTATGAGTTGTAGTTCACGCCCGTCTTTCCGCCTACCGACGCATCCACTTGTGCAAGCAGTGTCGTGGGCAGATATGCGAACCTTATTCCGCGCATGTATATGGATGCGGCGAACCCCGCCATGTCGGTAACGATTCCTCCCCCTATGGCAAACAGCATGGAATTTCTGTCAGCGCCCGACTCCATAAGCCATCCGCAGATGTCAAGGACAGTGCCCATTGTCTTGTTCTTTTCCGAAGCGTCCAGAACGAACATCCCGGGAGCATCCGGCACACCGTCTCCAACCTCGGCAAAGAGCCGTTCAGCGACATGCGTCACGTTCCTGTCACAAACGACATGCAATGACGTGCTGCCCGACGCCATTTCAGCGAGGCGTGCAGCAATTTCCTCCAGACTGCCGGCAACAGCCCTGCTTATGACCATACCGCGGTCATAAATTAAAATCTCTTCCATATCTGTCAAAGATAAGAAATCATTTTGAATATTTCCGCGGATAACGCAGGAGAATGGAAAGTACTGCAAAAACTCCCATCACGTACGGATAATACATGTACTGCATCATGGAAGCCGCCGAAATCCCGGCAAGCCCCGATGCCATGAGCATCTGTGCCCCGTAAGGTATTATTCCCTGGACGACGCATGAAAAAGTGTCGAGTATGCTTGCCGCCTTTCTCGGATCCACCCCGTATTTCCCTGAAATGTCCCTTGCGATCCGTCCGGTCGTGATTATCGCTATCGTATTGTTCGCCGTACAGAAATTTGCAAGGCTCACGAGCGCCGCTATGCTGAATTCCGCCCCTCTTTTTCCGGAAATGTGCCTCGTGAGCCCGGAAATTATGAAGTCGAGGCCGCCGTTGTGCCTGATGACCTCAAGCATTCCTCCGGCAAGCATGGTCACTATTATAAGTTCTCCCATGCCGCCTATGCCCTTCCCCACAGACGCCAGCCATTCCACCCAGCCTAACGAGCCGCAGGCAAAGCCGATGACCGCATTCACGGCAATTCCCGTCGTCAGCACGGCTATCACGTTCATCCCGGCAACCGCAAGCCCTATAACGAGAATATACGGCAAAAGTTTGATGACATCAATGTGTCCAACTTCGGGGACAGCCGACACGGAAAGGCCGCAGACCACATATAATGCAGCGACAATGATTGCCGCAGGCGCCACTATCCTCACATTGACCTTGAACTTGTCCGTCATGGAACATTCCTGGGTACGGGTGGCGGCAATCGTAGTGTCGGAAATGAACGAAAGATTGTCACCGAAAAATGCACCTCCGGCCACAATCGCAGTGACGAAGGCAGCATTCATGTCAGCCTCTGCAGCAATGCCGGAAGCCACCGGCACAAGTGCGACTATCGTCCCCACGCTCGTCCCTATCGACATCGATATGAAACACGAAGCGACAAACAATCCGGCATAAAGAAGTTTTCCAGGAAGGATGCGCAAGGTAAAATTCACGGTAGCCTCTATCGCCCCTATGTCCTGCGCAGTATTGGCAAATGCTCCTGCCAGCACGAAAATCCATATCATCAGCAGGACATTCCTGTGCCCCGCCCCGTCGGAAAATATCTTCACCCTGTCTTCCACAGAGCCTGCCCTGGTTATCGCAAGCGCATACACCGACGCAATCAGGAATGCGGAAGCGACCGGCACCTTATAGAAGTCCGAGGCAACTATGGAAGACACAAGATACACCACAAGAAAAACGAGCAGCGGGCTCAGCGCCAGCCACCCCGACATCTTTTTCGCCTTCTCACCCTCTTTCATTTATCTTTTCCGGTTTTTGACTCCGCAAAAATACGTCATTTTTTCATAACTTTGCAGTTTGTCGACCTTTATATTGGCAACACTCAACTTACGACCATGACCGAACTTTACGAAAACATTTCACACATGATGAGAGGCGCTGCCCTGATGTTCTACCTGATACTCAGCCTTTCTCTTTACAGGGAACGCGGGAAAAGCCGCATCAAGAAAGCCCTTTTCTACAGCATGACCCTGCTGACATTCCTTGTCCTGAAAGATACCGTCTTTCTTCACACGAAACTCTACAGTTCGGAATATGTCACAAGCCTTACGCTGCTGACGGACCTGCTTTATGTACCGGCAATGGCCATGTTCTTTTTTGAGGCCGTGTTTCCGGGATGGGGCAACATCAGGAAAGCCGTATTCCTTTTTCTCCCGATCGCCGGAGCGGAGATTCTCTATGCCATATCGGCGGAGCCTCTCATACCGAAGCTGACAATGATATATGCAATCCTGTTCGGGACAACGGTCACGGCAATAATCGTCATTTCAGTCAGGAAACGCGACAGCAGGATCAAAGACAATTTCTCCAACATTACAGACATATCCGTCACATGGGTCAAAAACGGGATACTTGCCCTGCTGGTAAGCCTGCTTTCCTGGTTCTGCCTGATGTGGGAATCGAGCTGGATTGCCGACTCGGTCTATTATGTCGTATCAATCTCCGCATGGTCGTACATCTACAGGCTGGCAATCCGGCACCGCGTAGTGGAAATTCCTGAAATCAGAACGGTGAGGCAGACAGAGTCCGCGCCGGAAAACTCCGAAATCCCGGACATTTTCAAGGAAAGGCTGTCAGCATGCATGGAAACCGACGAACTTTACCTGAATCCAAAACTGACCCTTACCGAACTGGCAGCCGCCATAGGCACGAACCGTACATATCTTTCCGACTATCTCAACAGCAGGCTCGGCGTCACTTTTTATGAATACATCAACAGGCTGCGCACACAAAAGGCGGCACGCCTGATGGAAGAATGCCCTGGGAAACCGATAGCCGAAATAGCAGAAATGAGCGGATTCAATTCCCTGTCCACCTTCAGCCGCTCCTTTTCCAAATATCTCGGATGCTCTCCGGCAAAATATGCCGGAAAATTTACCCGCTGACACAAAAAATTTACGCAGCGACAACCGGCATTCCGCTGCAATTGCGACATTTGTCATTCATGAATGACACGAAAACCTTATGATCAAATTCAGACACCTTGCTGCCGCAGCAGCCGTTATCTCCATGCTGTGGTCTTGCGAAAACCCTGTAACTCCGGAACAGGACGACAACGGAGAGACCATTTCCGACATAGAACTTTCAGTCTCCGCTGACAAAATCACGTACAACCCGGACGAACCGGACGGAAACTCCTTTACTGTAACATCCAACGTGCCGTGGACGGCAAATTCGGACACGGGAGAACTCATCTTCTCCCCATACGAAGGCCAGGCAGGAGAAACGGTCGTTACGGTAACTGGGATGACCGCAGGAAAGACCGGGAGCATCACGATAACCACCACCAAAAGATTTTCGGGGGACAGCCAAAAGACGGCGACCGTAAGCGTGACAGGCAGCGAATCCTCAGGAGAATCCGGAGAAACGGGCAAGGTCATATATGAGGACAATCTCGACAAGGCGACATACAGCAGTTCCGCCGTCTATATAGACCAATGGGACGACTACATAAACGCCACCGGGGAGGGTGCAGCCGATGTCTACTACACGGGAATGACAGTCAGCATCCGCAACAATTTCACTTCAAAAGGATATCCGGGAGCCTCCGGCAAAAATGCATTCAATCTCGGAGGAGATGGAGTCACCCTGACTGTACATGACATATCACTTTCACCCGGACAGGAAAAACTCGAACTGACATTCGGCGTCGTTCCTCCTCAGAACTCAACCTTCACTCCCGGAACCACACTGAAGCTCCACGTGGACTTTGACGGAGGGGAAAGTCTGGGCAATGAACTGGACTTTTCAGTAAAACAGTACGGCACATGGTATTTTGCCACGTGTTCATTCGGCATCACGGGAGGCACTCCGTCAAGCCTGAACTTCATGCTGCAGTCCGGAGCGAACGGAGTGCGCATCGACGACCTCAAACTTACAGTGACCGACTATGCGGCGCAGACGGTGGAATACTCGGATGAAGTGCGCAATGCCCCGTGGCCGGAACTTCCGGAAACAGTCAAGGAAAACAGGAGTTACAAATACATTACCCACCGGAGCACCACATTCAGGAGCGGCAAGGAAGTGCGCAATTATTCAGCATGCTACGATACCGTCAGGCACAACCCTGTCTGGGTTGCATATCCGTGCCACCCTGTCTATCGTGAAGGAGGCTACGCAAGGACAGAGCCTGACCCGTGGAGACCCGACCCTGAAATGACCCTGAAAGAACAATCGATAATCTTCGGCTCTGACTGGGCGGAGTGGCCCTGGAACGGAGCAAGTTCGGCGACAGACGGATTCCAGTACTGGCAGACAATGTCCGACGGAAGCAATTTTACCCGCGGCCATCTCCTGCGCTCCGCAGACAGAAGCGGGAACGGTGCGAAAATAAACATACAGACATTCTATCCTACCAATATAGCACCTGAAACATGGCTGTACCCGGACATCCACGGGCAACTTGAAGACCTGCTTACCGACGAATGGACCTGCAATGACACGACTTATGTCGTATCGGGATGCTGGTACGGCGACAATTCATGGTTCACATACGACGCCTGCTCATGGGATCAGACTTCCGAAAACTCAAAGATTTGCAGAGTGCCTACCCACCAGTTCAAGGTCTATCTCAGGACCAGGAACGGAAACACGGGAAAGACAATAGCGGAATGCTCTGCCGACGAACTCATGGCAATCGGATTCTGGCTGCCGCAGGACGTGGAGCGTCAGGGTACGATTTCCGGAGGAAACCTTGCCGACTTCGCACGGAGCGTGGATGAAATCGAGGCACTTATCGGAGGGGAATTCAATTTCTTCCCTGAAGCCCCGGCTTCCGTCACATCTGCTTACAACCTTTCCGACTGGGGTGTCAATTAACGGTCGTACCGAGCGCAGCGGAGAAACCTGCCCGCTCAGCCCTCGACCGGAATGACCTCGGCAGCCACCGCCCTGTATTGCGGCATCGTCATTCCGACAGAAGCATTGATGTATGTAGGGTCGCAGACCACAAATCTGCGGCCCTCTACAATAAGATAGTCCCCCGACACGTCAGAATTGAAGCATACGGCCGTGGCGAGATGCCCAGGATAATACAGAAGCACCACATCGAGACCTGTGAGATCTTTTACAAGGACAGAAAACAGGATTGACCTGTCTTCGCAGTCGCAATAAGGGTAATAGAAACTCTCGTCAGGGAAAAGTGGCCTTTCATATCCGAATTGCTCGTCATCCGTCATATATTCCAGAGAAGTCTGCACAAAATTCAGCAGGACTTCCACGGACTCCTTTTCGGACTTGCCGGCGATGGCTTGTCTGAGGGCAGGATAAAGGGTTGACTTGACCTCGTCACTCAACGAAGCCCGGCCGTACAAGTCCCAGTCAGAACTCGTAGGATAGTCATTGTAGAAATCAATGAGATTGAGATTGGTGCGCACAGGCGCACTTGCCTCCGGGTATGCAGCCGACAACAATGTTCTGGACGTGGACGGCCTGTCCAAGAGAAGCGGCCTTGCCGGACAGATTGACAAGACGCACTCGTCCTCGAACGGATTGTCGTAGACATAGAAACTTCCCGTCGGAAGAGACTTGTCCAGCAGATAGAATTTTTCACCTCCGGACTCTATGTACCTGAAACTGTATACCGTCCCGTCGAAAGCGGCAAGCAATGCCAGGCGGTTCAGGTCGGCATGTCTTGCGATACGCGTCCTGTATCCGGACTGCGTAAGAAGAAAATGCCGGAGAAATACAACCGCATCCTCATTTCCGGTCCCGAGATATGCCTCCGCAACCTTTTCAACATACTGCATGTATGCCCAGTCACAAAGGTTCAATGCAGACTTTGCCTCAAGGCAGGAAGCGAGCATGTTGTTGAACCGTCCGTCCGAAATTTCCGTCCACAGGGCGGCAAGGGCTGGCTCAGACAAGTCTGTCACACTGAATCCATATCCGCCGTCAGCGGAAATTTCGCACGGAGTGCCGTAATATGTGAAGCTCAGCACCTCTTCAACCGGCGTGACAGGAACTTCCTCAGGAGCGACAGGAGGAGGCACGGGTTCCGGTTTCTCCGGAAGTGTCACAAGCGGAGGAACATCTATCGGAGTTTCGTCCAGTTTTATGTCCTCAAACGGAATCTCATAATCAGGGATATCAATGTCATTCCCGTCAGGAATCCATACCGGCGGCACATCAGGCTTCGGCTCTTTCTTCCTTTCTATCGGAGGCATCGGAGAAAACTTTTTCCACGACTTCGCCATGAACTCCGCATACTCGTCGTTTGCCTTCGAGCGGAAACGCTCGAACTTGTAATATGTCTTTGCCCTGAATCTGTCATAGCGGTTGTTCCGCTTTTCTTCAGTGCGCCCGTATTTCTTTTCCGTCCTCTCCTTGAAGCGGTCGAACTTTTTGGTGTTCTGCCCGCCAAGCGAGAGACAACAGAAAATCATTGTCACGCAGAATATTGCTGTTACGGTACTTTTCATGATGAAGCCATACATTATAATATGAAACCATTATAAGGAATTTCTCAGGCGCCGAGGACGACACCGAGAAGTCCGGCAAGCGCAATCAGGGAAATTCCGAAGCCGAAGCCGACAGTCGGCACGACCTCATCCCCGAAAAACATGCAGCCGATATTGAAGTTCCACAGCCCGAGCCCCGAATGGCTCCTCCAGCCGAAGCGCAGACCGGTGTCCCCGAGAAAATAAGTTCCCTCATATCCCGTATTGAGACCTATTCCCCCGTATAATTGCAGATCGAGGAAAGAATCATCGCTTGTGAGCCTGAAAACGGGTCCGAGGGCAAGGGAGCCCACGTCATCGAACTCATACATAATGGTACCGTAATAACCGAGCCTTGTCCTGACATGGGCGAATGTCGCCCCGAAATGGAAAGTTTCCCGGCTTGTCCCGTACCCCATCACAAAATCCACGAACGTGCGGGCGAAACCCGTCTGTTCCTCATAAAGCCCGTCTGCACGGAAGATTCCTCCGGGGAAAAGGCTCACGCCGAAAGTGGGTATAATCTTGTCGTTGAAATACTTCGCACCAGCAGAGAAACTGTACCAGCAGAAATCGTCATAATTAGGATGACGGAAAGCAAAACGGAAGCCGCCGTCGTATGCCATTCCGAATTTGCTGACATTCTCCCCGGAAACTGACGAGGAAATCCCGTCAGGGGCATAGCCTCCGCCTACTCCAAGATAAAATTGCAGGTCAAGGTCGCTCCAGCTCTTTGTGAGCCTGATTGCCGGGCCGACGGACAGCAGGAATTCCCCGTTGTTGATACCATACATCATCGAAGTGCGGAAACCCATTCCTGATTTCACGTAACTGTACTCCAGCCCCGCATAATGGGTCATCCCGCCGTCGTCATAGAAGTCATCATAACCGTCATCCGGCACTGACGCTCCGGCCGGATTGCCCAACGGCAGTCCGAAACCATACTGGAGTTCCCCGAAATGCGTGCATTTGCTCTGTTTTGCCCTTATCCAGGACTGTGACCTGTCTTTCCGCATGTCGAACACAAGCGTTCTGACATCGCCCTGATTGAATGTCACAGTCCGAGGGCTGTCCTTTGACAAGAACTTGTCCTTCTTTACGGAAATGACCCGTTCCCCCGCATCGACTGTACCTGTATACGGGGTTATGCCGGCATAAGCGTCATCCACATACACGCTCACGCCGGAAGTATTGGCACTGACGCTCAAAGTAGCCTTCTGCGGCACAGGAGAAGGTATGACAAGAGTAACTCTTGAAGGTCCCTTCACGGTATATGTCAGTTTGCCGTCGTCATGATACGGCTTGGATGACGAGAACGCGTGCAGACCCTCCGGAAGTTCTCCTGACCAGATGCCGGCAGGCCTCACCGACCCGTCAAGAATTTTCTCTCCGTCCACGTATATGTCCGCACCCGCCATTGTCTTGAGCGTCACGGGCACATATATCCTGCCCTCCTCCAACTTTATGCGCACTTCCTTTTCCTCATTGTGCCGAAGGGTGACTTGGCTTTCCTTGCTGACATATCCCTCCTTTGCCACCACCACAGTATGCTCGCCCATGAGCACCTGAGTAAGCAGAGGAGCTTCGCCTACATAATTGCCGTCTATCATCACCTTCGACATCACAGGGTCGGTCACCACGCTCAATGAGGCATAAAGCGGCACAGGAGCCCCCACTGTCTCGGTCTTGACCTGTCCGTCCTCAACGGAAAACGCCTTGCTCTGCGACTGGTGATTCGCCTTGCGCGCCTCCATGACATGCGTCACGCTGCTCGACAGCCTGCCTGTCCACGAGCCCTTGCCCTTGAAATCCTGATCCACCCATATTTCAGCGTCAGGGTCTGAGGTCGTACAAGTTACCGTTCCATATTGAGGACTCAGGTCTGCGTTTATTACCTTGAGGGAACCGTCCCCGTTCAGGGCCACGGTTTCATCGTACTGATGATAGTCCCTGAGCATCAGTCGTATGCTGCAATTGCCTTTTTTTATTTTGTCCTTTACTTTCAGCGGTGTCTGCCCCATAAATTCCCCGTTCACGAACACGCTCGCACCGCTCTCCGGGAAAGAATTTATTTCCAGCATATTATATGCAGGGGCAAGTTTCACTTCAAGAGGCTCATTGCTTGCGCTCACCGTCACGACACCTTCCTGAGGCTCGTACAGGCCGTGTTCCACCCTGTAATAATAGGTCCCGTAGTCGAGTTTGCGCACGAAACTGCCGCCAATGGCCATTTCATTCGTAATCTCATAATCCTGTGTCTGGCCTATGCGGACCACTGCGTCGGGAGGGTCGATCTGCATCTTCAGGAAATTGGTATTCAGCGTCACCTGCGTGACAGTAGAAAAGACTGCATCCGAAACTATCGTAAGCCTATATACAGTACCCTCCTTGAGAGTGACCGGCACAGGGTCCATTTTAGAATAGCCCATGCACGAAAAATTCAGATTGCGCACCTGAGCTGGGACATAAAACCATATCTCCCCGTCTTCCTTCTCCTCCCTTTTGACAACTCCGAGCCCTCCCACATTCAGCACAAGGGGATTCTTCAGCGGATTGGTCACCGTGACCTTTATCAGTGCGCAAAGATTGTCATTGTTGTCCTTTATGGGATAATATGTCTTTGCATCAAGGTCAGTCGGCTTCGCCTCCACTCTCCCTTTAATGCTCATGGTCAGATTTTGGGCAGACAACGCCTGCACCAGCAGGACAAGGACGAATATGAATGCTGCTCTTTTCATCGGCCGTAAGAAAATTGTAGTCAGAAATTATAAGGTCCGAATATCCCGAATTCAGGGTCAGGCTTCGGCTGCCATGTCCTCACATGGATTACGGGACGCCGATAATCGCTCACGTCCACAAGCAGGAAAAGATAGCCGCTGTCGCCATAGTTGGACGAATAATAGTCCTGCTTGATCTGTATGCTGTAAATCGACTCGCCCTTCCCCATTTTCAGGATTTCCATGTTGGAGAACCTTATGTTGATGTATTCCTTGCTGCCGAAACTGTAGCGCAGGTTGTTGATGTACTCCGCCTTTGTCTGCCTGTTGTATTCGACATATTCCTCGCTCCCCTTGATCCTGTTCTCGACAGCCGCCCGGCGGACAACCCGCCCCGTGATGATGAGTGCATCGTCGGAAAAGATGCTTTCAAGATAGTCAAGACGCTTCAGTGCAAATGCCGTCTTATAGTTTTCAAGGAAATCTATGAGGACCATTTTGGCATTGTCCTCCCATTTCGACTTGCTGAGGATGTCATTGAGGGTCACATCCTCAAGAGCAAAACTGATGTTGGAAATCTTCCTTTCGGAATTGAATGTGAACACCACATCTTCGACGAATTTCACCTGATTGTTTCTGAATGAGAAACTCATCGGGATGCTCCGGCAGAACACGTCCCCGTTGAAGGTCAGGCACTCGGGTGCAGCATTGTCAAGGACTTTGGCATTGCCGTAGCCAATCAGCCTCGTGAAAAGGTCATAGCCTTCGTCAGTAAAGAAATCCCTTACCGAGGAATATTCTCCGCAGCCTATACATTCCGCAATTTCGCCGACAGTCTCCTTGTAAAAATCCGCTTCACGGGTCACTGCAAACGACGATACGGCATCTGTCACAAGCGGCTTCGGGGCAGACACAGTTTCCGCTGCCGACGAAACGACTGACGACGGCTCGGATTTCAGGGCAGTCCTGCTGTCCTGGCTGAGTTTTTCCTTCTCCTTCAGCGGCACATTGTTGCGGTATGCGGAAGAATAACTTATCGGATCCACTGCAGCGATTATCGGTTCAAGTTCCTTGTCGATATGCGCCTCGTGGTCGTAGGCATATTCTATCTTGACATTTATCGCAGGCACGTCGGTATTCGCCCTCAATTCGATGAAGCCGAGCCCGTCCTTTGCCGAGCACGGATAACTCCAGTCAAACCCGTCCCAATAGGTGTAGTCAAGATTGGCCACCGGCTGCCCGCCGTATGTGAAACGAAGCCTTCCATACATCTTCGCCTCGTCGCTGAAGCCGGCAAATCCGACACTTACTCCTTCGAGAAGCGAATTTATCTTCATCGGGAGCCATACGGACAACTGCCGGTCAGTACCTCCGGCGTCATTGTAGTATATTTCATTGGGATAGCGCAGGGTCGTGACAAGAACCTGCGCCCAGTAATAATACCTCAGGGCATCGCCGATCTTCAGTTCTTCCTCTGCACGTTCCGCTATCCGCACCATTTCACGGACCTTTTCCTCCCGCGCAAGAAAAACCCTTCCGATCTCGGACTTCGATATGAACCTCAGGATACGGTACTCCTTCGGACCGTTCTTCACGACAATCCTCTGGCACATGGTAAGCGTAGCCTGCGAATAAGTCTCCACTATTGACTTGAATGTCGTGCTTGCCGTATATTCCTTGTTTTCCCTGTCGCGTGTCTGCGCTACCGTAAGATCCGAAGTTACGGCAACGGCTATCTGGTCCGCAATCTGCGCAAGGGCGGCATTGTCCGCCTCGCGGAACGAAGACCCGGTACCTTCCGCACTTATATAAACGGCAGGATTGCCCACGACCTGTTCATAGGTCTGGGCAATCGCCGTTGTCCCCGATAACAAAAGGGTAAGGAAGAACAGGATTCTGTCCGCTGAAAACATCTTATTCCCTGCCCTTCATTTTCCTGTAACGCTCATACGCCTCTTCGAGGCTCTCCTTAAAGTCCTCGCGGTTCTCGTCTATGGTCGCCTTGGTGCCTTCTGAAATGACGCTCTGAAGTTTCTGGTTGTTCTTTGCGCTTTCAATTACCATGTCAATATTGACCTCAACGCACACGTATGCCGTATAAGTGCCGTCTTTCTGCTTGTATATGTTTGTCTTGACGATTTTGCTGCCCTGGATGAGTTCCTCGGATACAAGTCCTCCCTCATCTTCCGCCTTGGTGCTGCCTTCCTTCACTTCCGCAGACGAACTGCCGTCACTGACATTCTGCCCGTGCTTGCCGCGGTAGATATCGATACCGGCATTGACAAGTGCGCCCACCTGGGATGCAAGTTCACCTCTTGCAAGGGCTGCAGCACCTCGTGTTGCCACCGTCTGGTCGAAGTCGTTGTATGAAGCCCATGCCCTCTGCACATCATCAGGTGCCTCCTCGGCATAGACCTGAGCCGGAGATTTGGCTATTTCCTCTCCAAGAGTCTTTTCTGCCGCCGTCTGTGCTTTCTTTGCGGAACCGCATGAAACCGCTGCGGCAGCAACCGCCGCAGCAGCCAAAATTGTCAGAAGTTTTTTCATAATATCCAATATTTTCCGATTGTTGTGGTTACAAACTTACGGAAAAATTTCGGATTTACCAAGCGACTTCATTTTCGGTACGAAAATGTTTTTTCGTAACTTTGGCATTGCATTTGGTGCAGGCTTCCGCCGGACACCGACAAAAAGAGAGATGATTATGAGATATTTGACTGCTTTGGCATTTCTGATCATGCCATTTTTCGCATTTGCACAAGACGCCGACAAGATTGTCGGGATCTATTATGTCGCCCATCAGGGAGAAGAAAGCAAGGTAAAGATTTTTGAGGCCGAGGACGGCACCTATACCGCACAGGTAATCTGGATGAAGGACAATCTTGATGAAAACGGTGAAGTCATAAAGGATGTGAAGAATCCGGACAAGTCGAAGCGCGACACTCCGTGCGACCGTATCATACTGATTCAGGGCATGAAATATAATGAGAAGAAGAATGAGTGGGGAGAGGCAAAAGTCTATGACCCGACACGCGGAATAAAGGCGAACGTGACCTGTTCGTTCGATTCTGATACGAAATTGAGGGTACGCGGCTCGCTGCTCGGATTCGGGGAGACGGTGTTTTGGGAAAAAATAGAATAAAAATGTCCCGAAAAAAATTTGCATCTGAAAAAAAATGTATATCTTTGCAATCCCAATTCAAGCGGATGTGGTGAAATGGTAGACACGCCACTTTGAGGGGGTGGTGGGCGTAAGCCTGTGCGAGTTCGACTCTCGCCATCCGCACCCTGCGGAGTCTGAAGATAACAGACTCCGTTTTTTTGTTTATGGTTCCTCGGGTGCGCTCGGAACAACGGGTATTGCATTATTCTTTACTTCTTTCTATATTTGCACGCTTTTCCTCGGGAAGGAAAACGTATAAAGTATATTATTAACTTAAAAACAGATTCACAATGGCTGTTAAAATTCGCTTGCAGCGCCACGGAAAAAAGAATTTCGCATTCTATCACATTGTCGTGGCGGATTCACGCGCACCGCGTGACGGACGTTACATCGAGCAGATCGGCTCCTACAACCCGAACACAAATCCTGCGACCATCATCCTCAACTCGGA
>CALVDU010000161.1 GCA_944326375.1 uncultured Bacteroidales bacterium
GGTCGTGTTCCTGTATGCAACGGACACCACTGCACAGTATCCTTACATTGAGGCCGCCAAGAAGAAAGGCTATGATGTGCTCCTGATGGACTGCCAGTTGGATGCGCATTTCGTCAACTTGCTTGAAATGAAGATAGAGAACAGCCGTTTTGCCCGTGTGGATTCCGACAGTGCTGACAATCTGATTCCTAAAGAGGAGAGAATCCGTCCGGAAATGAGCGATCAGGACAAGGCAGATCTCGACGTGATATTCAGAAGTGTCCTTCCGGCCGGAAACAACTATTATGTGACTGCAGAGAATCTCGGGGAGACTGAGGCTCCGATCCTGATCACACAGTCGGAGTTCATGAGGCGTTACCGTGACATGTCGTCGCTGGGCGGCGGGATGAATTTCTACAGTGAGATGCCGGAATCCTACAACATTACGGTCAATATGCAGAATCCTCTGATTGTCAAGATTATGGGAGCAAAGGCAGAGGCGTTTGCAGGGAAAGAGTTGGTTGATCCTGTCAAGGAGTTGCCTTCTGATGCCACTGAAGAGCAGAAGAAAGAGGCTGAGGCAAAGAAGACCGAGGCGGAGAATGTCCGTAACGGGGAACTCAAGGAGTTCGCTTCTGAAAACGGTATCCTGAAGCAGATTGCGGACCTGGCCCTGCTTGCCAACGGAATGCTGAAGGGCAAGGATTTGAGCGATTTTATCGAGCGCAGCCGCAAGGTTGTCGCCGACGCATACCTCAAATAGTCATTCTAACCGTAGTGGAGAGAGCTGCCTGGCTGCATGTGGCGATACCGTTCCGTGCCTGGGGCTGCAGGCGCAGCCGCCGCCTCTGCGGTCCTCGCTTCGCTGCGGAGGCAGTCGGCTTTCCGGCTTTCGTCCGCAGCCCTGTCGTCCTGAGCGGAGTCGAAGGACCTGTGGCATGCGCCAGTCCGCAATGAAAGCGGCAAGAAATGTTGAGGTACCTCAAAAAAGAAAAAAGAGATGATGATGATACGTCATCTCTTTTTTCGTATTCAGTATGCCGATATTCAGAAAGTGTGCAGATGCAACGCAGCAGATGCGCTCTTTCTGAACATCGGGATTATTCCCATTCGATAGTAGCAGGCGGTTTCGAACTGATGTCATACACAACCCTGTTGACCCCGCGCACCTTGTTTATGATGTCGTTGCTTACCTTGGCCATGAAGTCATAAGGGAGATGCACCCAGTCTGCCGTCATTCCGTCGGTAGAAATTACGGCACGCAGTGCAATGGTGTTCTCGTATGTCCTTTCGTCGCCCATGACACCGACGCTCTGCACCGGAAGCAGGATTGCTCCGGCCTGCCATATCGAATCGTAGAGGTTGTTTGCGGTCATTGTCGGGTCTGACGCAGACGGGACGCCGTCTATTTTGTATTCCTTGAGCCCTCTGATGAAGATGTCGTCTGCCTCGCGGAGAATTTCCAGTTTTTCAGGGGTCACTTCTCCTATGATCCTGATCCCGAGCGACGGCCCCGGGAACGGGTGCCTGCCTATCAGTTCATCCTTGATGCCGAGGGCACGCCCGACCCTGCGCACTTCATCCTTGAACAGGGATCTTAACGGCTCAACGATTTTGAGGTTCATCTTCTCCGGAAGTCCTCCCACATTATGGTGGGATTTGATTGTTGAGGATGGTCCGTTTACCGATGCCGACTCTATCACGTCGGGATAGATTGTTCCCTGGGCAAGCCATCTGGCATTTTCTATCTTTTTGGCGTATGAGTCGAATGTCTCGATGAACAGTCTTCCTATTATCTTCCTTTTCTTTTCAGGGTCTGTGACACCCTTGAGCTGCGCTATGAACTCACCTGAAGCATCTGCCCCGATAACATTGAGCCCCATGTCCTGATATGAAGCGAGCACGTCCTCGAATTCGTTTTTCCTGAGCAGCCCGTTGTTGACGAAGATGCATGTCAGATTGTGCCCTATGGCCCTGTTGAGGAGGACGGCGGCGACAGTGGAGTCGACGCCCCCGCTCAACCCGAGGATGACCTTGTCGTTCCCGAGTTTGTCCTTGAGCTCCGCTATTGCCGTGTCAATGAATGACGCAGGAGTCCAGTCGCCCTTGCATCCGCAGATGCCGAGAGCGAAGTTCGCCAGAATTTTGCTGCCTTCCACGGTGTGATACACTTCCGGATGGAACTGGACAGCGTATGTGTCTTCACCTGTAATATGGTATGCTGCGTTTGTCACGTCGGCAGTCGAGGCTATGACTTCGGCATTTTGCGGAAGCCTTGCAATCGTGTCCCCGTGGGACATCCATACCTGCGAATGTGCCGCCACCCCTTTCATGAGAGGCGAGTCCGAAGCCGTGACGTCGAGCATTGCGCGTCCGTATTCCCTTGCTACCGAGGCATTGACTTCTCCTCCGAATTTTTGTGCGAGATACTGTGCCCCGTAGCAGATCCCGAGCAGCGGAAGTTTCCCTTTTATGCCCGTGAGGTCGATTTGGGGTGCATTTGCGTCCCGGACCGAAAACGGGCTGCCTGAAAGGATTATGCCTTTTACGCTGTTGTCAAGAGCGGGAATCTTGTTGTATGGCCAGATTTCGCAATAGACATTGAGTTCCCTGAGCCGGCGTCCTATGAGTTGCGTGACCTGGGAACCGAAGTCGAGAATTAAGATTTTTTCCGTCATTCCTGAAAAGTTTGGCGCAAAAATAATCATTTTATGAGAGAATTATGTATTTTTGCAGTCATTTTTGCCGTCTCCGTCTAAAGACGGTGCAGACGGCCGGATTTAGAACGACTTATATGCAGGAAATCAGAAACATCGCAATCATCGCCCATGTGGACCACGGAAAGACCACTCTTGTCGACAGGATGATTTATCAGGCTAAGCAGGCGAGGGAACAGGAGAAGCTGGGAGAGCTTATCCTCGACAACAATGACCTTGAAAGGGAAAGGGGCATAACCATTCTTGCAAAGAATGTTTCCGTTCCTTACAAGGGCGTGAAGATAAACATAATAGACACTCCGGGCCACAGCGATTTCGGCGGGGAGGTCGAAAGGGTGCTGAACATGGCGGACGGGGTGATTCTTCTTGTGGACGCTTTCGAAGGCTGTATGCCGCAGACCCGTTTCGTGCTGCAGAAGGCCATTGAGATGGGCAAGAAGCCTATTGTCGTGATAAACAAGGTGGACAAGCAGAATTGCCGCCCGGAAGAGGTGCAGGAAGAGGTATTCGACCTGATGTTTTCCCTCAATGCCACAGACGACCAGCTTGATTTCAGGACCCTGTACGGAAGCGCAAAGCAGGGATGGATGTCGACGGACTGGAGAAAGCCGACTGAAGACATCACTGCCCTCCTCGACACGATTGTGGAGGTGATACCTGCCCCGCAGCATAACGACGGTACGCCGCAGATGCTGATTTCATCGCTGGAATACTCTCCGTATGTGGGCCGCATCGCCATCGGCAGGGTGACCCGCGGGGAACTGAAGGCCGGGATGAACATAAGCCTCTGCAAGAGATATGACATCATACAGAAGCAGAAAATCAAGGAACTCATGATATTCGACGGCCTTACCAAGGCTAAGGTGGATACCGTCCAGTGCGGGGATATCTGCGCAGTGGTAGGTCTTGAGGGATTTGAAATTGGTGATACCATCGCCGATTTCGAGAATCCGGAACCTCTTCCTCCTATAGAGGTGGACGAGCCTACCATGAGCATGCTTTTCTGCATCAACAATTCCCCGTTCTTCGGCAGGGAAGGCAAGTTCGTGACTTCCCGCCATCTGAAGGAGCGTCTGGAGAAGGAACTCGAAAAGAATCTTGCCCTCAGGGTGAAACCAGGCCCGAATGCCGATTCGTTCATAGTATACGGAAGGGGAGTGCTCCACCTGTCGGTGCTGATCGAGACTATGAGGAGGGAGGGTTTCGAACTTCAGGTCGGACAGCCGAAGGTGCTTGACAAGACCATCAACGGGCAGCGTTGCGAGCCTATCGAGAACCTGACGATCGAAGTTCCGGAAGAATTTGTCGGGAAGGCAATCGAGATTTCCACGAGGAGGAAGGCTGCCCTGCTGCACATGGAAAACCGCGGAGACAGGACACACCTCGATTTCGATATTCCTGCCAGGGGGCTTATGGGATTGAGAAGCAATCTTCTTACGGCAACGCAGGGCGAGGCGGTAGTGGCACACCGTTTCAAGGGCTACGAGCCTTACAAGGGCGAGATTGAGCGCAGGACCAACGGTTCTCTCGTGTCCATAGAGACTGGTACCGCAGTGGCGTATTCGATGGACAAGCTGCAGGACAGGGGCCGTTTCTTCGTCAATCCGGGTGACGAAATTTATGCCGGCCAGGTCGTGGGAGAGCATACGAGGGAGCGGGACCTGAACATAAATATATGCAAGACCAAGAAACTGACGAACATGCGAGCCTCCGGAAGCGACGACAAAGTGATGCTTCCGCCGCCGATTGTCTTTTCACTGGAGGAAGCCCTCGAATATATTCAGGAGGACGAGTTGGTTGAGGTTACGCCTAAATCAATGAGAATCAGAAAGATAATTCTCGACGAAACAGAACGTAAGAGAAAAAGCGGAAATTTGGATTGACAATATTAATTTTTTTTCCTACCTTTGCACGCTCAAAATCTATTTAACGGTTATGAAGAAAAATGATTTTTTGATACCCTTAAATGGATTGCCCCACGGGCGGACGGAACTGTCCGGGGCGGCGGACAAAGAGTTCTTTGGCAATTACGGCAATACGGACATCCTCGATGCGGACATAAGCGTGTCGGTAGCCGTGGAGAAGTCCGGACATCATACCGATGTGGACTGCGACATCGAAGGCAGCGTGACAGTGGAGTGTGACAGGTGTCTCGAACCCTTGGCGGTTCCGGTCCGTGCATGCGCAAGGCTTGAAGTGAAGTACGGCAGAGAGGCAGGCAATTCGGATGATGAAGAAGACATGTCGGACAAGGAGACGGTGCTGCTTCCTGAAACGGATGCCGATCTCGACCTCAGTCAGGTGATATACGACTATGTCTGCCTTGCATTGCCGCTGCAGAGGTTCCATCCTGACGGGGAATGCAACCCCGAGGCTGTGAAATACCTTCAGGAAGGAATCAATGTGCCGGGAGCCGGAGGAACGGAAGGAAATCCTTTTGCCGCATTGCAGGATTTTCTGGCTGATAAGGAAAAATGTTAAAAAGAATATAAAAAATGGCACATCCGAAACACAAGGTCTCCAAACAGAGACGTGACAAGAGAAGAACACATGACAAGGCTGTCGTTCCTACTTTGGCGACATGTTCCAACTGCGGTGCCACTGTGATGTATCACAGGGTATGTCCGGAGTGCGGATATTACAGAGGCCGTCAGATTATTCAGAAGAGCGCAGAGTAATTCTCCGCAATCTTCTAAAATGGTCCCGTAGTTCAACGGATAGAATGGAAGTTTCCTAAACTTTAGATAGCAGTTCGATTCTGCTCGGGACTACAAGTCATAGATTTCATGAAACAGATCATCGCCACAGAAAATGCGCCGAAGGCTGTCGGACCTTATTCGCAGGCAGTCGAAGTCAACGGAACTGTATATATTTCAGGACAAATACCGGTAGTTCCGGCGGACGGTTCGGTGCCGGAGTCGATTGAAGCCCAGACGAGGCAGTCGCTCAAGAACATCGGGGCGATTCTCGAAAAGGCCGGACTGAAATACTCCAATGTAGTCAAAACTACTGTACTGCTGGCTGATATCGCAGATTTTGCCGCGATGAATGCCGTATATGCGGAGTTTTTCACTGAAGAGAAGCCGGCAAGGGCCTGCTATCAGGTTGCAGCACTTCCGATGGGAGTGAAGGTGGAGATAGAGGCCGTAGCCGTAAGATAGGTCCATGAATATGAAAAATCTGATTACTGTGCTGCCTCTGCTGGCAGCACAGCTTTTTTTTATGATGCCCGTGCCGCTGCATGCGGCAACGCCGGACGATCCTGCTTCAGGTAAAGTCCGGGAAGTGGACTGGAGCATTTCCATGTACGGATTCGGTGCCACGGAGGCTTCCCTCCCGTTCTGGGCTGAGACCAACCGTCACGGCATTTTCCCGGATGCACATGGCGGACTTGTCACGGCCGGTGTATCTCTGGACTATTCCCTTCCGCATTCATGGTACATTGACTCCAAAGTTTCTTTGGCAGGAAGTGCTGTCCCGGGGAGGTTTTCAGGAATGGCTGATGAAATTTATGTCGGTGTGGGCTGGAAGAAGCTGAGGCTTGACCTCGGCATGAAAGACCGTTCCCAAAATCTTTTCAACGGGCTTTCTCTTACGGGTGGCAACATGATTGTGACCGGCAACTCGCGCAATTTCCCCGGATATAACCTCAGCACGGATTTCATAAACGTCCCGGGGACAAAGGGCATTTTTGCATTCAAGGCTAATTTTGCGGATTACAAGATGCTTGACAACAGGTATGTCAAAGGGGCGTTTCTCCATAACCAGTCGCTTTCGTTCAAGTTCGCTGTCCATAAGAGGGTGGACATCATCCTTGCCCTCGAAGTCTGGAGCCAATGGTCGGGGACATTGCCGGCAAACGGGGCTTCAAGGCCTGAACCGGTGCGTCAGCCGGGCGGTTTCAAGGACTATCTCAGGATAATCTTCGGTTCGAGCGGAGGCTCGGACGCCACAACGAGCGACCAGATAAACGCTCTCGGCAATCATCTCGGCCGGGAACTGATACGCTTGGACTGGAAGGCTGACGACTTTACCATGATTTTCCAGCATGACATCCCGTTTGAGGACGGTTCCGGCATGGGATTCCAGAATTTTCCCGACGGAGTCAATACCGTTTCTTTTTCATTCAGGGACAGAGACCGGTGGATTACCGACATCGTATATGAATTCGTCTTCACGAAATGGCAGTCAGGCAAACAGCATGACCGTCCGCCGCATGAGGATGAACTTATCAAGAATCCGGACAAGAAATATTATGTGATAGGCGGGCGGGACAATTATTTCAACAACGGAGAATACCGGTCCGGATGGACATATTACGGCAATACCATAGGGCTTCCTCTCATCACTCCCGTTGCGGCAGACGAAAACGGCATTGTTCTCGGCGTGAACAACAACAGGCTGACCGCACACCATGTCGGAATCGGAGGAAAAATAGCACGGGTGCTTCCATACAGGCTCATGGCGACCTACAGCCGTAATTTCGGTACATACTCCAGGCCGTTTGACAAACGGCTCAACCAGTTGTCGCTGGCGTTGGAGACGACGCTTCCGAGGCTCGGCAAAAGAGTGCCCGTCTCGCTTACGCTCGGGCTTTACGGTGACATAGGCCAGCTTTATTCCGACAATTTCGGACTCTCCCTCCGTCTTTCCTATTCCGGAAAGCATATCTGGACAGGTGCCGGAACAGTCGGCAAATAAGAATTTTATATTATCTTTGCGGAGATAACGGAATCCGTGCGGGCTTCCGCCAGCCGAAAGAAAGTCATGAGCAAAAAATCGATAATAATCTGTATAGTGATAACCGCAGTCTTCATAGCGGCAGTCACGGTAGCATTGTCAATACTTTATTCGGACCAGAACGAAAATTCTCCTTCAATGTATGAGAGCAAGGAGTACGGACTTCTTGCAGCCGTACCGTCGGATGCCCTTTTCGTGCTGAAGACTTCATCCCTGTCGGATTGCATGGACGCCCTCGATCCTGAAAATTCCATACTCGGACAACTTGTCGGAACGAAGGCCAGAAAGAGCAAGTTCATGTCTTTCCTTGACACTCTTGCCGCTTCTCCGGGGATAGATTCCGATGTGGCGGCGGTGGTTTCGGGACATCATATAGGAACAATAACCCCTCTGATGATTCTTGATGCGGGAAAGGCGGGGGATGAGATGTCCGAAGGAATACGCAGGATTGCTGACGCTGCCGGACGTTCGGGCCTTTATTCCTCTTATGTGGACGTGTCGGAATGCACGGGCGGGGACAACTGGCTGAAAAGGAGGTCAGTATTGATGGTGTCGCCGTCTGACATACTTATACAATCGTCCGAAAGGCATCTCAAGAGGTCCGTTTCTGTTCTCGATTCCGAAGGGATGGCAGAGTCCCTGTCAAGGATTTCGGGCAGAAGCGTACTGATATTTCCCAATGCGGACATCAGCAGGCTCATATCGGAGAACATGGTGCGCAGGTACCGCAGTGATGCCGGCTTCCTTTCCGAATTTTCAGAGTGCGCTGCATTCGGAATTTCGACATGCACGGAGAACAGCCTATCCTTGGCGGGTGTCCCTGCAGCCGGACAGGATCCGCGGAATTTCATCAACGTGTACCGGGACATCAACCCGTCTCTTCCGAAAGTTTCCGGTGTCATCCCGTCATATACAATATTTGCGGCAACGCTTCCTCTGGATGATGTTTCCTCGTACCATACCTCATACATGAAATTCGCCGAAACCAGGGCCTTGTCCAGAAAACTTGAGGAAAACCGCAAGCAACTCTTCAGGACAAGCGGAACGGATCCGGTAGTGTGGGCGAAGAGCCTCGACTTCAAGGAAGTGGCCACGGCTGTGTTCAGGTCGGGAGCTTCTTTGGAAAAGATCCTTCTCATGAGATTGGGCAATGTGGACAAGGATTTGATATTCAAAGGTCTTGGTGAGGAAGAAATTAAGGCTGGCTCCGAAGACATTATGCCTTACCGGTATCAGGGGTTCATTCCTGTGCTTTTCGGGGATCTTTTCAGGATAAAGGATGAATCCTCCTTCATATTGAGGAACGGATGGATGATTGTAGGAAGCGCCAATGCCCTTAAGGAATATGTTTCCGGCCGTGCTACGGGATATACGCTTTCCGAGTATGTTTCCGATGCCGGTGTGGAGGACAGGTTGGCCCGCAAGGATTCTTATTTTTCTGCATATTATTCTGTTTCGGAGTATCCTGAATTGGCGGACAGCCTGTTCAGCAAGTCCTTTGCGGAATCCCTCAAAAAATCCCTCGACGGCATTTCATACGAACCGGTATTCCTGAACGTATGTGAAGGCAGATCAGGAATGAACATATTGTTCGACATTGAAAGGACCGTGGTGCTGAAGAGCAAGGCTCCGGCTTTTGAGCGCGACACTACCGTTGTCGTTCCGGAGGGACCGTTCAGGGTGAAGAATTCCGGAACGGGCAAGATGAATCTCTTTTATCAGCAGAAGAACCTGTACCTGTGTCTGCAGGAAGAGGGAGGGAAAGGCCTTTGGGGAGTGCCGTTCACTTCACCTATATGCGGATGTGCGCAGACCGTGGACTATTTTGCCAACGGCAAACTGCAGATATTGTTCGGGGCAGGAAGCAAACTTTATCTTATAGACAGGCTCGGACGCTTCGTGAACCCTTTCCCTGTCGAACTCGGAAAGGAAATCCTTATAGGACCTGATGTCTATGACTTTTCAGGTAAACGCAGATACAATGTCATGGTCCTGCACAAGGACAACACGATAGAAATGTACAATCTCCAGGGCAAGAAGCCGGCCGCATGGAAGGGCATTGCCCCGTCAGAGACCATTACCGGGCTCCCGGAGAGGATAGATCTCGGCAGCAACACCTATTGGATAGTCCGGACTTCAATCCAGACGCTGATATACGACTTCTATGGCGGAGATCCTCTTACCGTGTATGAGGGTGACAGGATGATAAGGAGGGACAGCAAGGTTGTGCCGGTCGGAGGGGACTCCGTCGAGGTTACATGCTACGACGGGAAACAGCATACGATAAAACTATAATTTGCACACATAAAATTACAGGAGATGATTGAATTCAAATCAGTAAACAAACTTTACGAGAAAAGTTTCAGAGACAATTGGGACAGACCTGCGCTGTCCAATTATCAGGGTGTCACCCTGCATTACAGGGATGTTGCGAGACGGATAGCGAAGATGCACATCATGTACGAACACTGCGGACTCAAAAAAGGGGACAAGGTCGCAATATGTTCGAGGAATCAGGCCAATTGGGGCGTCTCTTTCCTTTCAGCCCTGACATACGGGGCGGTTCCGGTACCGATCCTGCATGAGTTCAAGGCAGGAAATGTCCACCATCTCGTCAATCATTCTGAAGCCAAGATACTTTTTGTGGATGATGTGGTATGGGAGGGTCTCAGCGAAAACGAGATGCCTGGACTTCAGGCGATCGTGCAGATAAACACCTTCCATCTTCTGCACGCAAAAACGGATGAGATTACGGAGGTCCGTGAGCATCTGAACGAACTTTTCGGAAAGAAGTTCCCCAACAACTTCACTCCGGAAAATATTGAATACTATGAGGATTCGGCAGACGAACTTGCCCTGATAAACTACACTTCGGGCACTTCCGGATTTTCCAAGGGCGTGATGATACCGTACCGTGCCCTCTATTCCAACATCATGTTCGCATGCAAGGTGCTTCCGATGCTGAACAACACTTCCAATGTTGTGGCGATGCTTCCTTCTGCACACATGTACGGAATGATGTTCGAAGTCCTTTTCGAACTTACGATAGGGGCGCATGTGCACTTCCTCACGAGGGTGCCGAGTCCCAAGATCATAATGCAGGCTCTTGCCGAAGTGAAGCCGCACATAGTCATTGCCGTCCCTCTCATCATCGAGAAAGTCTACAAAAGCAAGCTGAAACCGATTCTCGACAAGGGCGGCATCAGGTTCATGATGAAGGTTCCCGGTCTCGACCAGGTCCTCATGAAGAAGATCAGGACGGAACTCGTAAACGCTTTCGGAGGCCAGTTCGAAGAAGTCATAATCGGAGGGGCTGCCTTCAACAAGGAGGTGGAATCTTTCTTCAAGAAGATGAATTTCCCGTTCACTGTCGGCTATGGCATGACGGAATGCGCACCTATCATATCGTATGACGACTGGAAGACCACCAGAGAGTTTTCCTGCGGCAAGGCTGCCCCGAACATGGAGATAAAGATTGATTCTCCTGACCCTGAGACCGTTCCTGGAGAGGTTCTCGTCAAGGGAATGAATGTATTTCTCGGTTATTACAAGAACGAAGAGGCTACGGCTGCCACATTCACGAAGGACGGCTGGTTCCGCACGGGCGACATGGGCGTAATGGACAAGGACGGCTATCTCTACCTCAGGGGACGTTCCAAGTGCATGATCCTCGGTCCTTCAGGTCAGAACATCTATCCCGAGGAAATCGAGTGCGTGCTCAACAACATGCATTATGTCGTGGATTCTCTTGTGATTGAGGACAAGGGGGCGCTTACGGCTCTGATCTATCCGGATTTCCATCAGGCTGAATCGGACGGGCTTTCCAAAGAGCAGCTTGAGGAAGACTTGAAGCAGTCGCTTGCGGTCATCAACAAGGAGTTGCCGAACTATGCGAGAGTATCCAAAATCGAGGTGATGCCGGAGGATTTCGAGAGAACTCCGAAACGCAGCATCAAGAGATATCTCTATCAGAGAAATTAGGTCGGAGACTCCGATACAGAAAGCAAAATGGAAAAATTTGATCACAGTTACCTTGAAATGGCATCGATCTGGGCGAAGAATTCATATTGCAAACGCCGTCAGGTCGGTGCCCTGATAGTAAAGGACAGAATGATAATTTCGGACGGCTACAACGGTACGCCGTCCGGATTCGAAAACGTGTGTGAGGATGAGAACGGGATCACGAAACCATACGTCCTCCATGCGGAGGCGAACGCCATCACCAAAGTGGCGCAGTCCGGGAACAGCAGTCTCGGCGCAACCCTCTATGTCACGGCGTCCCCGTGTCTTGAATGTGCCAAACTGATAATCCAGGCCGGAATCCGGCGCGTGGTCTACAAGGATGAATACAGACTTACCGACGGCGTTGACCTGCTGAAGCGTGCAGGAATAGCAGTAGAAAAAGTTGATTGACGGAAAATGAAAAATCGGGACTATACTTTCATCATAGCACTTTTGGGAATACTTCTCGGAGTGCTTGTCTCTTCTTTGGCATTCAAGTTCCACAACAGGAACATGAAATTCGACGGGGATTATGACCGTTGGCGCAAACTCAATCTCATACTGCAAGAGATTGAGGCTAATTATGTCGATACGATCGACATGAAGTCGATGACGGATGCTGCGGTAGAGGCTGCCCTGACAAAATTGGATCCGCATTCCGTCTACCTTCCGCCTATGGATCTTGAGGCGGCCGAAACCGAACTTGCGGGAAATTTTGACGGAATCGGCATCCAGTTCAATGTTCCGAACGACACGGCTATAGTCCTGAACGTGATTCCCGGCGGGCCGTCGGAAAAGGCCGGCCTGATGCAGGGTGACAGGATAATAAAGGTCGATACGGCCGTCATTGCCGGAACGGAGACTCCTCAGGACAGCATGGTGGCCAAGATGAAAGGCCCCTCCGGATCAAAAGTGCTGATTACCGTAAAGAGGGACGGTGTTGATATCCCGTTTGAAATCACAAGAGGCAAGATTCCTGTCCATTGCGTGGACGCTTCGTTCATGATCGACGACACTACCGGCTACCTTCGCCTTTCCAAGTTCACGAGGACAACATATATGGAATTTTCCGAGGCTACGCAGAAACTTCTCGATTCAGGCATGAAAAGGCTGATTTTCGACCTCAGGGACAATACGGGCGGATATTTCGACCAGGCATTCCTGCTCTGCAACGAATTTCTGGAAAAGGATGCCCCTATCGTCTATATGGAAGGCCTGCACAGACCTCGGCACGACTATAATGCAGACGGTTCGGGCAAATTGCAGGATGTGGAACTCGTGGTTCTCATCAACGAGTCGTCCGCCTCATCAAGCGAGATTTTCGCCGGGGCGATGCAGGACAACGACAGGGGAGTGATAGTGGGCAGACGCTCGTTCGGCAAGGGACTCGTGCAGGAGCCGGTAAACTTTACCGACGGTTCCGGCCTGAGGCTTACGGTCGCGAGATTCTATACCCCGTCCGGCAGGTGCATACAGAAGCCGTATTCCGACGACTATGCCTACGACATCTATGAGCGTTACATGCACGGGGAAATGACGGACGCTGACAGCATGAAGGTGGACAAGTCCACTGAATATTATACCAAAGGAGGACGCGTGGTGTATGGCGGTGGCGGCATCGTGCCTGATGTTTTCGTGCCAATGGACACTACAAAGGCGGGCGACTTCTATGTGCAGTGCAACAAGAAGGCTCTGCAGATGCGTTTCGCATCCTCGATGTTCGACAGGTACAAGAGCAAGCTCGGAGCAATCGATGATTTCCCGACTCTTGAAAGATACCTTGAAAGTCTTGACCTGCGGTCAAAGTTCCTGGATTATGCCGCTGCGCAGGGCATAAGGATAACCCCTTCGGAAACGGAGACATTCGATACATACATGATGCCGCAGATAAGGGCGCTGGTCGGCCGGTACTCCAAATTGGACGACGAGGCTTTCTACCGTTTTTATCTTGAAATAGACGAGACGCTTGCCGCAGCCATGAAGGCGGACATGTCCGTTTTGGACACGGATTCTGATACGGCTGAATGAATTTGCAGCCGGGATGCAACGCCGGGAACTGTTTCTGCATCATAGTGGAGTGATAACCAAAAAAATATAATCATGTTGAGGAAAGTAATCGTCAGAGTGTGCAGATGTCTGCTCGGTGTGTTCGGTATAGGCACTGCTGCTGCCTGCGGCTTGGGACGGGTCGAATACGGCACTCCTTATGCCACATTTACTGTCAGCGGCAAGGTTACGGATGCCGCACAGAACCCGGTTCCGGGAATAGTCGTGACCGCAGTGGACAAGTCTGCGAGCGGCCAGACCGCGTCGGACGGCAGTTTTTATCTTACAGGGCGCAATGACTATGACTTTGAACATGTTCAGATAGCCTTTTCCGACATTGACGGGGAGGAGAACGGCGGGCAGTTCGGGACCGTTACACAAGAAGTCCTTCTTACAAAGACGGGAGAGCCTGACAAGGATGACAGTTCATGGTATTCAGGCGAGTACAGCGGTTCTGTTGACGTTACCCTTGAAAAGCAATGAGTCAGGGACTTTCTCTGAAGCAG
Organism: uncultured Bacteroidales bacterium; assembly: GCA_944326375.1. Lineage (GTDB taxonomy): Bacteria > Bacteroidota > Bacteroidia > Bacteroidales > UBA932 > Cryptobacteroides. The sequence goes on from CALVDU010000161.1 coordinate 13,991, forward strand.
CGCATAGCGTTGGAACTGCACAGGCAGGTTGAAAACGATTCCCGGAAGAGCCACCCCTTGAGGCAACTCTTCTGGGAATGTACTTTACGGTGCAACATGCACTGCCGCCATTGCGGGAGCGACTGCAAGGTTTCGTCCCTGTTTCCCGACATGCCGTTTGAAGACTTCCGTAAAGTTCTTGTCCGTATAAAGGAAAAATACGATTCACATCAGATAATGATAGTCCTTACCGGCGGCGAACCTCTTATGAGGGGCGACATTGAACGCTGCGGGAGGGCAATCTACGACATGGAGTTCCCGTGGGGGATTGTCTCGAACGGACGGCTCATGACTCCCCGTAAAATCGACGCTCTGCTTTCTTCGGGCATGCATTCGGCAACAATCAGCCTTGACGGATTCGAGGATGACCACAACTGGATGAGGGGCACGCAGGACGGGTTCAGCCATGCTGCCCGTGCGGTGGAAATCCTTGCGAAGGAAGAAAGCATAAAATTCGATGTTGTGACTTGTGTGAACAACAGGAATTATGCGTCCTTGCCGGAATTCCGGGATTATCTGATATCATTGGGTCTGAAAAGTTGGAGACTCTTTACCGTGTTCCCGGCAGGGCGTGCGGCGAATGATCCGGAACTGCAGCTGAGCCCTGAAAGGTTCAGGGGATTGCTCGACTTCATTGCTGCCACGCGCAGGGAAGGGAAGATTTCTGCGAGTTTCGGCTGCGAGGGCTTCCTGAAAGAATATGAGGGGAAGGTAAGGGACGGGCTTTTCACGTGCCAGGCTGGGCTTACCGTGGCTTCGGTATTGTGTGACGGCTCGATTTCAGCCTGTCCGAGCATCAGGGCGGACTATCATCAGGGCAATATTTACAGGGATGATTTTGTGGATGTGTGGGAGAACCGTTTTCAGAAATACCGTGACCGTTCGTGGATGAAGACGGGGAAGTGCGGCGACTGCAAGTATTTCCGGTATTGTCAGGGGAACGGGATGCATCTGCGGGACGGCGACGGCAACCTCATGCTCTGCCACCTCGACCGCCTCTGACCGTCATTGCGCAATAAAGCTATATACGATTTCCCCGACCTGCTGGTCGCTTGCGGACTGAGACGCAGTAAATTTCGACAGCCTTGCCGCCCTGACGGCATAACGCCTCAGGCACTCATCCTCAGAAGAAAAGGCATCATCCGAGACCTTTGCATGGACGACATTTCCTGCCTTGTCCACTTTTATTATGACCACTACATCGCCTCCGCCGAGGCATCTGTATGCCGGAATGCTCAGACTGCGGGCTTTCCTGCCGTCAAGGGAATAGGACACCACGGACGGGCCTGCATATTCCTTTGCATTCTCCTCTTTCTTTTCCTGCTTCTCCGGCGTGTCAGACATGTCCACGAACTCCTCTTTCTCTCTTGCGATTTCCTGCGGACGTTTGCTTTTCAATTCCTCGGCGAGCCTTTCCGCATCCTTGTACAATGCTTCAGCATCTGTGCCCCTGTCATCTTTCAGGGCAGAAGCATCCACTGCTGTGTTCCTGATGTCTGACGGGCTGACCGGAACGGCATTTATCAGGTCGTCGAGTCTCCTGTTGATTGTTTCCTTGAATTCCGCTTCTTCTTTCAACCTTTCCTCTTCTTCTATATGGGAAAAATCGAAAAGATAGGATGACTGTCCCTTGACTGCGGAGTTGATTTGTGAAATGAGCAGAATGATGATTACCATTACATGAGCCGTAATGGTAACATACAGACCTGCCTTGTCTTCACTGTGCAGTTTCTTGAAGGGGTTATTTTTTGATATACCTTTCAATGGTGGCTGAAATTACGTCAATCGCAACCTTGTTGTGGCCTCCCTGCGGGATTATGATGTCAGCATACCTTTTGCTCGGCTCTATGAACTGGAGGTACATCGGCTTGACCGTCTTTGTATATCTTTCGATTACCTTTTCCACGGTCTTGCCCCTTTCGAGGATGTCCCTCGCCATGACCCGCATCAGCCTGTCGTCATCGTCAGCATCGACGAAAATCTTTATGTCCATGCATTCCCTCAGTTTCTTGCAGGTGAAGATGAGTATGCCTTCGATGATTATGACCTCGGCAGGTGTCACTGTAATTGTCTCGGTCTTGGACCGGGAGCAGGTCAGATAGGAATAGACGGGTTGTTCTATGGTCTTGCCTTCCCTCAGCATTTTGAGGTGGGAATATAAAAGGTCGAAGTCTATCGAGTCGGGATGGTCGAAGTTCACCTGCTGTCTTTCTTCCATCGGCAGATGGCTCGAATCCTTGTAATACGAGTCCTGAGGGATCACGACGACCCTTTCATTCAGTTTTTCAGTCAATGCATTGACAACTGTTGTCTTTCCGGATCCGGAACCCCCGGCTATTCCTATTATGAGCATTGCGGTATGAATTAATATTCAGCGTTTTTCGGAGTCCTCGGGAACGGAATCACATCGCGGATGTTCGACATTCCCGTTACAAAGAGCAGCAGCCTTTCGAAGCCCAGCCCGAAACCGCTGTGCGGAGCCGACCCGAACCTCCTCGTGTCAAGATACCATTCGAGAGATTCGCGTCCCATGCCGAGTTCAGCGATTCTCGCCTCGAGTTTTTCGAGGGATGATTCCCTTTCGGAACCTCCGATGATTTCTCCGATTTTCGGAAAGAGCACGTCCATTCCGCGCACGGTCTTGCCGTCCTCGTTCTGCTTCATGTAGAATGCCTTGATGTCCTTAGGATAGTCTGTCATGATGACAGGTTTCCCGAAATGCTTTTCGACGAGGTATCTTTCATGCTCGCTCTGAAGGTCAACGCCCCAGCTTACAGGGAATTCGAACTTCTCTCCCGACGCTTCAAGAATCTTTATGCCCTCGGTATATGTGAGGCGCACAAAATCAGTCGCTATGACGCTTTCAAGACGGGAAATCAGCTCCTTGTCGAACATGTCGTTGAGGAACTTGATGTCGTCTGCGCAGTTGTCCAATGCGTATTTCACGAGGTATTTGATGAAGTCCTCGGCAAGGTTCATGTTGTCCTCTATCTCGTAGAAAGCCATTTCAGGCTCTATCATCCAGAATTCCGCAAGGTGGCGCGGGGTGTTGGAGTTTTCGGCCCTGAATGTAGGTCCGAAGGTATAGATTTCCCCGAGGGCCATGGCTCCCAATTCCCCTTCAAGCTGTCCGCTGACGGTCAGGCTCGTCTGCTTCCCGAAAAAGTCACGGGAGAAGTCGACCTGCCCCGTTTCGGTCTTCGGCACATTGTTCAGGTCGAGAGTCGTTACCTGGAACATTTCGCCTGCTCCTTCGCAGTCAGATGCTGTGATGATAGGTGTGTGGAGATAGACGAATCCCTTGTCGTTGAAGTATTTGTGTATGGCAAATGCCATGGCGTGCCTTATCCTCAGGACTGCGCCGAACGTGTTTGTCCTCGGTCTGAGGTGTGCAATGGAACGGAGGAATTCCATGGAATGCCCTTTTTTCTGGAGAGGGTAGGAGTCCGGATCGGCTTCACCGTAGATCCCGATTTCCTTTGCCTGTATTTCCACTGCCTGTCCGCTTCCTACGGAAGCCACAAGTTCCCCTCTGACGCAGATGCATGCGCCTGTCGTAATTTTCTTCAGCAAGTCTTCGTCGAAGGATGCCGTTTCCGCTACAATCTGTATGTTATTTATTGTGGAACCGTCGTTCAAGGCGATGAATGCGATATTCTTGTTGCCTCGTTTTGTCCTTACCCAACCTTTCGCTACTACTTCGTGTCCAGGCTCGCTCTTGAGCAGTTCCTTGACTTTGGTTCTGATGATCTTTTCCATACTGAAAACAATTAAAACGATTTCTGTCCGACTGAAAATCACGGATAAATCATACAAAGATAAACTTTTCTTGTCATTTGCCCAATGATATCCCGCCATATCGGTAAAATTTATATCTTAATCCGTGATTTATGTCATCGCCTTCCGGCTACAAATTGTAAATTTGCAGCAGAAATGAAAACATTATGTTGAGAAAAATCAGATTGACGTTTGCCGTTGTGTTTTTTGCCGCCATTACGCTGATGTTCCTCGATATCACGGGGGTATTGCACACATGGTTCGGCTGGATGGCGAAAATCCAGTTTTTGCCTGCGGTGCTTGCTCTGAATTTCGGAGTCATTGTCCTGCTTCTGCTCCTGACCCTCATTTTCGGGCGCATCTATTGTTCGGTGATATGCCCGCTCGGTGTTTTTCAGGATGTGGTGTCATGGACAAGCGGACGCAGAAGCAAGAAGAGCCGCATGAGGTTCACCTGGTCGCCTGCGAAGAATTGGCTGCGCTACGGTGTGCTTGTGCTCTTTGTGCTGGCACTGGTTCTCGGAGCCGGCTCTTTTGTCGCCCTCCTTGCCCCGTACAGTTCATACGGCAGGATAGTCTCCAACCTGTTCTCTCCGATATATCGTTGGGGCAACAACCTTTTTGCATACTTTGCCGAGCGTGCTGACAGCTATGCATTCTATGAGGCGGACGTATGGATGAAAAGCCTGCCTACATTCATCATAGCAGCAGTCACATTCATTGCGATTGTCATTCTCGCATGGCGCAACGGACGCACGTACTGCAACACAATCTGCCCTGTTGGCACCGTTTTGGGCTTCCTGTCGAAATTTTCCCTTTTCAAGGTACGTATTGACCCTGAAAAATGTACGCAGTGCAGCCTTTGCAGCCGCGGGTGCAAGGCTTCCTGCATAGACTACAAGAACCACAGCATAGACCACAGCCGCTGCGTGGACTGCTTCGACTGCATAGGCACCTGCAAGCACGGCGCAATCACCTTTTCTCTCCGGAAAAAGGAGAAACCGGCTCCGGTCCAGGAAACAACCGACACTTCACGCCGTTCGTTCATAACCGCTGCCGCAATGGTTGCGGGTGCATCTGCATTGAATGCCCAGTCCAAGACTACGGACGGGGGACTGGCCGCAATAGAAGACAAGAAAGTCCCGAAAAGAGCCACTCCGCTCGTTCCGGCCGGGGCATTGGGCCTCAATAATTTCGTCAGACATTGTACTGCTTGTCAGTTATGCGTGTCATCCTGTCCGAACGGTGTCCTGAGACCGTCTTCAGATCTCATGAGGCTGATGCAGCCGGAGATGTCATACGAAAGGGGATATTGCCGTCCTGAATGCACTGCATGCAGCGATGTCTGCCCCGCAGGAGCGATCGCCCCGATAACCGTCGAAGACAAGTCTTCCACTCAGATAGGCCATGCCGTATGGATTCCGGACAACTGCATCCCTCTGACCGATGGCGTGAAATGCGGAAACTGTGCGCGCCATTGTCCGGCGGGCGCCATCCTGATGGTGCGGATAGACAAGAACGATCCGGAATCCTTGAGGATACCGGCAGTGAATACCGAGCGCTGCATTGGTTGCGGAGCATGCGAGAATCTGTGTCCTGCCCGTCCGTTCAGCGCAATATACGTTGAGGGACATGAGGTCCACAGGACGATATGATGAAATCCGGAGGGCCGGTCCGGCCTGCAGAAAATTAAGAGTAAGGAATTATGGGAAAGAATAATGATATTTCAAGGAGGGATTTCCTGAAGATTGCCGGCATGGCCGGCAGTCTTGCCGCCGTCGGCGGCGCCGCAGCAGGCTGCGGCCGGAAATCCACGGCCCCTGCCGATGTCACTGGCGAAATGACGTACAGGACCAACCCTTCGACCGGAGACAAGGTCTCTCTTCTCGGGTTCGGCATGATGCGTCTGCCATCGGTGGGAGGGCGCAGTGCAAGGGAAGGCAACGAGGAAATCGACCAGGAAATGGTGAACAGGCTGGTTGACTATGCCATTGCCCATGGTGTAAATTATTTTGATACCTCTCCTGCATACTGCCAGGGAATGTCGGAACGCTCTACAGGCGTCGCCCTGAGCCGGTATCCGCGCAACAGTTACCATATAGCCACAAAAATGTCGAATTTTGCCCCGTCGACATGGAGTTTGGAGGCTTCTGTCGCGATATACCGCAATTCGATGAAAGAGTTGCAGACCGACTATATCGACTATATGCTGCTGCACGGCATAGGCATGAACGGAATGGAAGAGTTCGAAAAAAGGTTCATCGACAACGGCCTGCTGGATTTTCTCCTTTCCGAAAGGGAGGCCGGCCGTATACGCAATCTCGGTTTCTCTTATCATGGGGATGTTGAGGTTTTTGACCGCCTCCTTGCGGAGCACGACAAATACGGATGGAACTTTGCACAGATCCAGATGAACTATCTTGACTGGAAGTATGCAAAAAAGATAAACCCTCGCAATACCGATGCCGAATATCTTTATGGGGAACTTGCCCGGAGAGGTATTCCCGTGGTAATCATGGAGCCGCTTCTTGGCGGAAGGCTGTCGAATGTCCCGGACAACATTCTGGAAATGTTCAAGGAGCGTTCTCCGGAGAGCAGCGTGGCTTCGTGGGCTTTCCGCTTTGCTGGCAGCCATCCGGACGTGCTGACGGTCCTGAGCGGAATGACAAGGCTGGAACACCTGCAGGACAATCTGAACACATATTCGCCTCTCCGGCCGTTGACGGACGATGAATTTGCCTTTCTTCAGCGTGCGGCTGACCTTATGATGCAGTTCGACACCATCCCGTGCAATGACTGCAAGTATTGCATGCCGTGTCCTTATGGCATAGACATCCCGGCTATCCTTCTGCACTACAACAAATGCATAAATGAAGGCAATGTCTCTTCGGGTCCGGAAGATCCTGCCTGGAAGAAAGCCCGCAGGGCATACCTTGTCGGCTATGACAGGAGCGTTCCGAAATTGCGGCAGGCAGACCATTGCATCAGCTGCGGACAGTGCAGCCCGCATTGTCCCCAGAGGATCGATATACCGAAAGAGCTTCGCAGGATCGGAGCATACGTCGAGAGGCTCAAGCAAAGCAGGGACAGGTGAGGTTTCCCCTCCCGGGGCTGCGCCCGGGACGACACAAAAAAGAAGGAACTGATATCAGTCCCTTCTTTTTTTGTGTGTATTTCAGACCTGTTATTCCGCAGGTTTTCTTGCTGCGTACATGATCTTCAATGCAGAGCACCTTCTCAGCTCCTGCTTGACGTCGGTAATTATACCCATTCTGACGTCCGAGTCTGCCTTGATGGATACTGTCATGAACTGTCTGTCCGTTTCGCTCATTGCATCACGTTCTGCTGCTATGAAGTCACGGATTTCGTCAACTGTCTTGAACGAATCGTTGAGCTGTATACGTGCATCAGTACCGAATTTGCTCTGAAGACTTTCTATAGGAGTTCCGATATTGATGTATGAGGTAAGGTCCTTTCTTTCCAGTTTGGCGATTTCAGTCGCTTCAGGAAGTTTGACGATTACCTTGTTTTCGGTTTCACGCATACTTGTCGTAACCATGAAGAAGAACAGAAGCATGAACACGATGTCCGACATGGACGCCGTCGTAATTCCCGGCACTTCTCTTGAGCCGCTCCTTCCGAATTTTGCCATATTGATCTCCTTTAATTAGTTTTTGGTTACGTCTTTCGGCTCTGCCTCGGAAATGTTCTGAGGTATTGCATCCCTTACGATTCTCTGCTTTTCCTCATCGAGCGATATGTAGGCCCTGCCGAAGTTTGCCTTTGCAAAGTCGTCACGAAGTTCATTGATGGCCTTTACGAGTTCATTCTGAACCTTGATGTAGGCCTGATAACTTGTGCCTCGGTCGTTCTGGAGCGAAATCACGCCCTTTGAGACCATGCAGGTGCCGTATCCCTCAATCTCTTTCGGAGATTTTTCAGGAAGATTCGGGTCGTTGTTGGGATTTACGAGAAACTCTTTGATCTTGTCTTTCAGTTGGCTGACATCCATCGGTTCATTTCCTGCAAAAAGCCTGTCGGCGGAATTTATCCTTACGAGGATGATGTTTCGCCTGTTGACCTTTTGGTCCTCCACCTGCTGGTTTTCATTAGGTATCGGAGGAAGACGGCGCTGAAGACCTGAATCCTGGTCCATCGTTGTCGTCATCAGGAAGTAGCTCAACAGGAGGAACGCAATGTCCGCAGTTGAACTCGAATTTATTTCTGGAACCTTTTTGCCCATACCGATTGATTATTTGTTACGAACCGCATTCACTATCAGGCCTGCAATGATTACTACGATGGCAACGCCGCAGGTAAAGTATGTGAGGTTCAGTATTGTGTCAGTTAACTTGAGAGTGCTTGCCGGAACTTCGGCCCCGACATATCCTACGGCAGGGGTTCCCGGCGCCAGAACGTAGGCCACCGCCACGATTACCGCAATCGCTGCCAAACCTATAAGCATTTTCAGAAGGCTCTTAGGATTGTTGATGGCGCTCACGACTATCGCAATGATGATGGTCACTACGATACCTACTATTGCCAGTGCATAGGCCCAATAGAGCAGCGAATCTACAGCCTTGTCAGTAAAGCTGACTGCATAAGACCAGATTGCTACGACTGCGCTGACTGCCAACAGTAGCCATAGTATGTATTTTGTTATTTTTCCGTAGCTCATTGCTGTAAATTATTTTTTGTTCTGGTAGTCAACCAGGATATCCACGAGAGAGATAGAGGCGTCTTCCATGTCGATTGAGATGGCGTCGAGCCTTGAAAGGATATAGTTGTAGAACACCTGAAGGATGATAGCGACGATAAGACCGCCGACAGTCGTGATCAAGGCGACTTTCATACCACCTGCAACGACGTTAGGGGAGATGTCACCGGCCATCTGGATGGCGTCGAATGCCTGCACCATACCTACGACAGTTCCCAAGAATCCGAGGGACGGAGCAAGGGAGATGAAGAGGGATACCCAAGTAAGTCCGCTTTCCATCTGGCTCATCTGTACGGAACCGTAGGAAACGACAGTCTTTTCCACTACTTCAACACCCTGATCCATACGGAGGAATCCCTGATAGAAGATGCTGGCTACCGGTCCGCGGGTATTCCTGCAGACTTCCATGGCAGCTTCCACACCGCCTTCGTTGAGGGCTTTCTCGATGCTGGCGAGGAGTTTCTTGGTGTTGGTCTTGGAAAGGCTGAGGTAGAGGATCCTTTCGATTGCAACAGCAAGACCGAGAATAAGGCACAGGATAATGGATGCCATAAATCCAGGACCTCCTTCGATGAACTTCGTCTTGAGCTGCTGGTGAAGAGGAATTTCCTGGGCTGCGCCGGCGGTGAACGGATTTACCGGAGCGCTTTCGACCACCTCTTCAGTGGCTGCCGTAGAGTCTGCCGCTGCGGCACTTTCGTTTTCCTGAGCAGAAACAAGCTGTGCAGAAAATGCCGTCATGGCAATTGCTGCCAAAAATATGAAAAATTTTTTCATAATTGTTGTTTGTGTTTAATTAATAATGTATCAGTTTGTTAAATTTATTCTTTGGTCGTCTTTGGCCGATTCTTGACCTAAAACCTGTGCAATTTAGCAATTAATTTTCATTTAGCAAGCATTATTTGCTTATTTCTCCGCGCAAATCGATGTCGAGCATCCGTTTTACGCTGTCGTTGTCTGCATATTTTCCCATCAGATAAAAAAGTTTTGCAAGGGCGCTTTCCGTGGTGCTGTCGTAACCTCCGATGACTCCGGCGTCCTTCAGCATCTTTCCTGTGGCGTAACGGTCCATGTCGACCGTGCCTGCGAGGCATTGTGTGACGTTCAGGAGGATTTTTCCCATGCCGGCTGCCTCCCTCACTATGTCGAGGAACCATTTTGCCGAAGGTGCGTTTCCCGAACCGTAGGTTTCGAGTATCACGGCCCGCGTCTCCTCTCCGCACAGGATGTTCCTTACCACCCGAGGGGTTATTCCGGGATGTATCTTGAGGATGGAAACCCTCGTGTCCAGTTTCGTGGCGGCCCTGACATGCCCGTCCGGATTTTCCGGGCGGATGATGTTCCCTGTATTATATTTTATATGGATTCCCGCTTCTGCAAGAGGAGGGCAGTTTTCTGATATGAAAGCCCTGAAGTTGTCTGAATTTGCCTTGGTCGTGCGGTTGCCCCTCATCAGCATGTTGTCGAAGCAGATGCACACTTCCGGAACGACTGCATGCCCGTCGTCCTGTTTTGCCGCCGCAATTTCTACCGAAGATATAAGGTTTTCCTTCCCGTCTGTCCTTGCCATGCCTATCGGAAGCTGGCTGCCGGTGAAGATTACGGGTTTGGTGAGGCCTTCCAGCATGAAACTCAGGGCGGAGGCCGAGAACGCCATGGTATCCGTCCCGTGAAGTATGACGAATCCGTCATACTTGTCGTATTTTTCCTCTATCAGTCTGGCGAGGGACTGCCACAGCGATGGTTCAACGTCGGAGGAGTCTATCGCCCGTTCGAAAGTCCACGAATCTATCCTGTATGCGAATTTGCCGAGTTCCGGCACCTCGGCAAGAATCTGTCCGAAGTCGAACGGCTTGAGGGCCATGTCGGCCGGGTCGACTTTCATTCCGATGGTGCCTCCCGTATAAATAAGGAGTATGGAGGCCTTTTCGGCTGAATTGTCCGGCATGAATTTCATAGCGTTTCCCTCCTTTGTCCGCAAGGTTCGGGAAGACCGAAAAGCCGGACCGCATTCCCGGTCGTCCGTTCTGCGACTTCCTCGATGCCTGTGCCTTTTATCTCAGCCACTTTGGCGGCTATTACGGGAATGTGCGAACTTTCGTTCCTGGTCCCGCGGTATGGTACCGGAGGAAGATATGGGGAATCCGTTTCAAGCAGTATCCTGTCGAGGGGTATTTCCTTCAGGGTGGATGCAATGGACGCATTCTTGTATGTCAGCACCCCGCCGATGCCGACATACCAGTCTCCGAGCCTTTGCAATATGCGGAATGTCTCTATGCTGCCGCTGAAAGCATGGAAGACGCCTTTCAGGTTCAGATGCCTGCAGCTTTCCAGGACTTCGATTATCGGGGCGGTTGCCTCTCTCGAATGTATGATGAGCGGAAGCCCCGTTTCATGGGCGAGTTCCGCATGGCGTCTGAGGCAGGCCTTCTGTTCTTCCACGAACTCTTTGGACCACCAGCAATCCATGCCCGTTTCTCCGATTGCCCATATTTTCCTGTCCCGGAAACCGAGCATCTTCTCGAATTCTTCTTCCCAGCCGGCATTTACGGATGTGGGATGAAGGCCGAGCGAGGGAAAAAACATGTCAGGGCGGGTGGCTGCCAGACTGAACATTCTTTCGCGTGAACTGCTGTCGATGTCCGGAAAAACCATTCTTGTCACTCCTGCGGCAACGGCATTCCCGATCACGTCCCCGATGTCCCCGTCGAAGGCCTCATCGTACAGATGTGCGTGTGTGTCTATGAAAATCATGCAGGTCGGATTTTGTCCACAGATCTGCAAAGTTAAGAAATTTTCTCATTGATGAAGCATTTTTGCATCAGGCCGATTGAAATGAACCCTTCCGCTTCCAGCATTCCGCCGACTCCGGCAACCTCTGGATATGGCAGGCCGGAACAGAGGGCGATTTCATGGAGGCTGGTCCCCGGACATTTCCCTATGGCTTCCATTATGGCCTCTGCGGTTTTTTGCTGTTCCGGGGAGAATGTTTCGGGATATGTCCTGGCGGATTTCCTCTGTTGGCTTCCGGGTTGCCGGCAGGAGTATCCGAGGCTGCGGACGAGGTCTTCTGCGGAGACTACAGGTGCTGCGACTCCTTTTCTGATGAGCATGTTGCACCCTTCGGACCTTGCGTCACCAACCCTTCCCGGGAGGGCATAGACATCCTTGTCGTATGAAAACGCCTGGCCGGCCGTAATCAGGCCCCCGCCGCGTATCCTCGATTCAATGAGGATTGTGGCCCTGCTCATCCCGGCGATTATGCGGTTTCTCCTTATGAAGTTGACTTTCCGGACAGAAGTGCATATCGGGTAGTCGGATACGAGGGCTCCGCAGCCTTCGCTCACGATCCGTTCCGCGAATGCCGCATGGTGTCTGGGATATACAGTGCATGTGCCGGCCGGCAGGACTGCTATTGTGCGGAGCCCGTGTTCTACGGCGCTTCTGTGTGCGGCGATGTCCGTACCGAAGGCAAGTCCGCTGACTATTGCCGGTTTCCTGCCGGTCATGGACAGAGCCCCGACTACGGTTCTGCACCAGTTTTTTCCGTAAGACGACACGTCCCTTGTGCCCACGACCGCTATGAAGTCCTCCCCGCCAAGCATGTCTTCCGCCGGAACGGAACTTTTCACGTATATGCCCGCAGGAGAATCGGGGCATTCTGCCAGCATGGCAGGATAGGCCTCTTCGTTGCAGCCGATGAAGCGGCTTCCGTCGGCTTTCGCCATGTCTAGTTCCCGTTCGGCCGCCGCCAGGCTTTCCGGGACGATTTTCCCTTTGATGTGCGAGTGCGGTCCGAACACTTCGTCCTTTTCCTTTTCGCTCATGCGGAATACGGCGGAGGCAGAGCCCAACGCTGAAATCAGGGCCTTGGTCACCCTCGGCCGGAATCCGAGAATCATGTTCAATGCGCAGAGGCATTTTCTTTCTTCGTCCGATGTCATTTTTTTTGTCTGCAATGTAGCACATTGCCGGACAAAAAAACAGACCGGAGAGTCGGAGCCGGTCTGTTTTTTCTTTTTATGTATAAAATTTTTCTTTTTCTGCATGAATGTCCCGTCAGACAATGAGCAGGGCATCGCCGTATGGGCCGAATTTGTATCCTTCCTTGACTGCAGTGTCGTAGGCCTTCATGACGTTTTCATATCCTCCGAATGCCGCCACTGACATCAGCATGGTTGAGCATGGCAGATGAAAATTGGACACTATGGCATCAGGAATGGCGAAGCGGTATGGCGGAAATATGAACTTGTTGGTCCATCCGTCGTATGGGTTGACTTCGTCGTAGGTGGTCACGTAGGTCTCGAGAGCCCTCATGACGGTAACTCCTACGGCGAGAACCTTGTGCTTTGCACGTTTCGTCTGGTTTATGATGTTTGCGGCCTCTTCCGTGATGATCATGCGCTCGGAGTCCATCTTGTGCTTCGAAAGGTCTTCCACGTCGACGGACCTGAAATGGCCGATGCCCATGTGCAGGGTAATGAATGTCTTGTTGATGTCCTTGAGTATCATTCTGTTGAACAATTCCCTGCTGAAGTGGAGCCCGGCGGCTGGTGCGGATACTGCACCTTCGTGGGCTGCGAATATGGTCTGGAAATTTTCGGCATCTTCCGGGGTCACGTGCTCTTTTACGAATTTCGGTACCGGAGTTTCCCCGAGGGAGAACAATGCTTTCTTGAAGTCTTCGTAGGAACCGTCGTAAAGGAACCTCAATGTCCTGCCCCTGGAGGTGGTGTTGTCAATGACTTCCGCAACGAGGCTTTCGTCTTCACCGAAATAGAGTTTGTTGCCTATCCTGATCTTGCGGGCCGGGTCCACGATCACGTCCCACAGTCTCTGCTCTTTGTTCAACTCTCTCAGCAGGAAGACTTCGATATCCGCCCCGGTTTTCTCCTTGTTTCCGTAAAGCCTTGCGGGAAAGACTTTTGTGTCGTTCAGTACAAAAGTGTCGCCTTTTCCGAAGTAGTCTATGATGTCTTTGAATAATTTGTGCCCGATTTCGCCGGTCCCCTTGTCCAGGACCATGAGTCTGCATTCATCCCTCCATCTCGGAGGCTCGGATGCTATCATGTCTTTCGTAAGATTGAATTGGAATTGTGAAAGTTTCATATAATTTAATTCCGCTATTTAAATTCCGCTTTTTTGCAACGCACTTAATTATACGGATTTTTTTTGTTTTTGTTTCAGGTGAACGGAACTTTTGGACAATTATTTGCGAAAATCCTTGTTTTTTTGCAAGTTCCTCGACTCCGGCCGGGGCGGCGGGTCACACTTTCGCTTCCTTGAAGACTTCGAGGATGGACGGATATGTGTTCGTCAGGAAATTCGGCAGGGACGATTTTGCCACCCATGCCGCTTTCGTGATGTCTTCTTCGGTCTGGGGAATGAGTTCTACAGGATCGTTGTAAAGCATGTCGTACCACCACGTATGTTTCAGATGCCATATCCCGTCCCTCTTGTAGCAATGGTCCGTGATGCATATCAGATCCTTCAGCACGAGGTTTTCTACGCCGGTCTCTTCGCGGACTTCCCTCAATGCCGTAGTGCGCATGTCCTCCCCGTTTTCATGATGGCCTTTCGGCAGATCCCACAGTCCGCTCCGCTTGATCAGCAGAAAATCCCCTCTGCGATTCCTGACAAGCCCTCCAGCCGCCTCCACTTCCTTGAATTCTCCGCATATCCTGCGATAGACGGCTTCCGGGTCGTCGGCCGGGACATACACTTTGGCAAGAGACGATGATACTTCGACCATTTCCACGAGCCGGTGTATATCCATGCCGTTGCCCGGACAGAACTGGACCGCGTTGGGGTCGGTAAGGGCCTGTTCGTAAGGAGGGCAGATCACCATGCATCTCTTTTCGAAGTATATCTTGTGCATTTTCAATGTTTAATTATTATCTTTGCAGGATGCGATGCATTGAGGGGAACGCATGCGGCACAAATATACGCAGAAGCCGAGAGCAGAGCAAATAAATTTGTTCTGCCGAGGCGATACAGTATATGTGTCGAAGCACAGCGGAGACAAATTACGCAGAAGCCGAGAGCAGAGCAAATAAATTTGTTCTGCCGAGGCGATACAGTATATGTGTCGAAGCGTTACTGTATATGTGGGCACGAAGTGAACAACAAATATATGTCAAAAATAATTAGAAAATAAAATATGGAATCTGTTGAAAAATTGGTCGCAAAATCGCTGCTTGACATCAAGGCAGTGCTTCTCAGCCCTGAAAAACCGTTCAGATGGGCTTCCGGATGGCTTTCTCCGATATATTGCGACAACCGCAGGATATTGTCCTATCCCGAGTTCAGGGAAAAGGTGTGCCGATGGATGGCGGACATCATAATGGAAAAGCATCCCGATGTGGAAGTGATAGCCGGTGTCGCTACGGGAGCCATTGCCCACGGCATGCTCATAGCGCACATGCTTAAAAAGCCTTTCGTATATGTGAGGCCTAAGCCCAAGGACCACGGAACCGGTTCCCAGATAGAGGGAATCCTGGAAAAGGGGGCGAAAGTTGTGATAGTGGAGGACCTGATATCCACAGGACAGAGCAGTCTTGCTGCAGCCGACGCCCTTATCCGGGCATCAGCCGAAGTGCTGGGCATGGTGGCTATATTTTCATACAATTTCAATCAGTCACGCAGGGCTTTCGAGCAGGCTGACATCGAACTTACGACCCTGACAAATTACGATGCCCTCATAGACGTGGCCTGCCATACCGGATACATCAGGAAACAGGACGAGGAACTTCTGAAGGAATGGCGTTTCTCTCCTTCCACATGGGGAAAATAGGCTGAAGGTCATGGCTACGGAGATAAAGAGCAGGCATGCCGTCGTGTCGCGGCAGCCTTATGAACTGTACATGGCGTTCGTCGACATGAGGAATTTCCTGCAGTACCTTCCGGAGGACAAAAAGGAGGGGATTGTGGCCGACTATGATTCGATAAGGGGAGTGGTCCAGGGATTCGATGTGGGAATCAGGGTTTCAGGCCGTACTCCTTATTCGAGGATAGATTTCAAGGACGACGGGGCTCCTTTCCAGTTTTCCGTTTCGATGTTTTTCGATCCTGCAGGCGAGCAGGGAAAGACCGATTTCCATATAGAGTTTTCGGCCGAACTGAATTTCATGATGAAGATGATGCTCGGGTCGAAACTGCAGCAGGTCCTGGACAAGATCGTGACTTCCCTTGCGGAAGCCTCCGAGGGGAAAGTGCCTGAGGGCTTTGACAGTTCCTGGTATGAAGGCCGGAAATGAGGACTTCAGAAGACTTCTTGAGGAGGCGATAGGAGCAGGAAATGCCTCTGTCGCCTTTTCTGCGTTCGATTCCCCGGCTTCCGTGTCGGTCAGGATGAATCCGTACAAGCCTGAAAGGACGTTTGCCGGCTCTCTTCCAGTGCCGTGGTCCGGATTCGGGAGGATCCTGAAGGAAAGGCCGGTGTTCACGCTTGATCCCATGTTCCATGCGGGCGCCTATTATGTGCAGGATTCTTCATCCATGTTCGTCGGTCACGTCTTCAGGAAAATGCTCGGAAGGTACGGAGGGAAAGAGGACGGGATCCTGAGGGTGCTTGACCTGTGTGCCGCCCCTGGCGGAAAGACCACAGATCTGGCGGCTTCTCTCCGCAAGGCGTGCGGAGACCGTTTCA
>CALVDU010000162.1 GCA_944326375.1 uncultured Bacteroidales bacterium
ATTTCATTATATTTACAATCGGTTGAAACGATGGTGGGAAGCGGATGGACAACGTCGTCCCCGCTGTTTGTCACTTTGGCCGGCAGACCGTTGTATCCTGCGATGGTCGACAGGCTCGTCAAAGAAGGACTGGGCACGGTGCCGGGAATTTCCGGACGCAAATCTCCCCATGTCCTGCGGCATACGGTGGCGACGGAACTGCTCGATTCGGGGTCTGACCTCAATTCCATAAAGGAATTTCTCGGGCATTCTTCGTTGGCTGCGACTCAAGTCTATACGCACAACACTGTCGCAAAACTGAAAAAAATTTATCAAACAGCCCATCCCCGGGCAAAAAATGGAGGTAAAAATGGAGATTAGAGTCCAGTCCATCAGATTTGACGCAGATCAGAAACTGTTGGATTTTGTAGAGAAGAAAGTTTCCAAACTTTCCAAATTCTATGATGAAATCATTGCCGCCGAGGTTGCCATGTCGCTGCTTCCTGAGCATGAGAACAAGAATGTGAAGATTCAGTTGAGGATTCCGGGCAATGACCTCATCATCGAGAAAAATGCCAGGACTTTCGAGGACGCTGTCGTGGACTGCGTTGATGTCCTTAAGGAAAAATTGGTAAGGGTAAAGGAGAAGAGGGCGATTTAGTCCTGCCTTTCATAATAATCGCTCTTGATTGAGCAAGTTAAGAGACCGACCCAAAGAAATTTTGGCCGGTCTCTTTTTTATTTCCCGGTATTGTTCAGCAACAGCGGCTTCCTGGTGTGCGGATGCACGAACTCCAGCGAGACCGCTTCCAGCTGCAGACCCCCGTCATCGCCGCACGGCATGTAGCCGACTTGCCAATCCGCAGCCCCATGCCCGGAAGTCCCGCCATAGAGCATGTCCCCGGCAATGGGCGCACCAAGCCCCTGAGGGTGGGCGGAATGTACCCGCAGCTGATGAGTCCGGCCCGTCAGCGGACGGAAGAGCACAGTCATTTCCCCGTCGGTGATGTCGAGTATTTCATATTCCGTTTCAGCAGCCTTGCCGCAACCGAAATCCACCTTCTGTCGAGGCCTGTCCTCAAAGTCCGCAGCCAAAGGCAGCGAAATCTTCCCGCACTCACCCTTGCTGTGCCTCAAATCGGACGGGTTATGACGCAGTTTCGCAATATAGGTCTTGCGGACTGACCTTGAGGCGAACAGGGCCTGCATCTTTTTCTGCGTATCGGCGTCGAGAGCAAAAACTATCACGCCCTTTGTGTCCATGTCCAACCTGTGTATGGCAAAAACCCTCTCTGCGATTCCTTCCGAACGCACGTATGAGCAAAGGATTTCCTCCAGCGGCACCTTCCCGTCCTTTCCCGGCACGCTCGGCATCCCTGACGGTTTCCATGCTGCAATGAGCCATGGGTCGGAATAGATTATGCGAACCCTGTCCAGCCCGGCCTGCCGCTCCCCGACAATCTCAAGACCTTTTGTCATGAATCCGAGCAGGGGACCGCATTTTCCGGAACATGAGGGATAGAAATTCCCGGATTTCCTGATTTCGTCCGACGGAGACTTCCCGTACCAGAATTCACCCATCGAAAGTGGTGTCAAACCATGTGCATAAGCATATTGAAGCAGTTTGGGCGCTGCGCATTCTCCGGTTCCTGCAGGAGGGACAAGGCCCTTTTCCCTGAAAATGTCATGTATGCTCATCCTCTCTCCGAGGGCATTATATACGACATACTGGCGGAACAGCCATTCCTGAAGATCCTCAGACATTTTCTGCCTCTTTCTTTTGAGCCCCGCAACTTCAGCTTCATGCCGCAGGAGACCATGCTGAAACTCCTTTTCGGAGAGGGCAAAAGCCTCCTTCATCCTCCGCATTTCAGCCTTAAGGAACTGGCTCTCACGTATAAGCGAGGCTTCTTCTTCAGCCGTGATCCCTGAAAGCCTGCGCAAGTCCCTTTCCTTTTTTCTGTCGGCGCATACCGATGCAAATCGTTCAATTTCAGCCCTATGTTCCTCGACAAGACGTGAAAGGCCCGCTTTGGACTGTACAAATTCCGGGGAAGACTCCAAGGCTGCAATTTCATAATTTATCAAGGAAATGCGTTTTTCCTCCTGCCTGAAATGTCCCGCAGGGTCATTGGTGTCGAATATCGGAGGCACGAAATATCCGTCTTGTGCCCCGCATACATTTCCCGAAAATGCAGCAAGAAAGCCGCAGTTGCCGTCCGGATCACTTACCGTAAGCACGCCGAGCATCTTTCCCTCGCTGAATGCCCTGCGCAAAGAACCCGAAGATTCAATATGAGCAATGACCAGCCTTGCGGCAAACTTGACAGCCTCCGACGGAACATAGCGGAACGGATTCCTGAAGTCAGGGCACAGGCTGCCGCCGAAATCCTCCATCCCGTGAATGAGCGCATCCATGTCAGTCTTCGTCCTGCCTGTCGGAAATTATGAGGAGCCGGTCACCTTCATGAAGTTCGGCGCTGCCGTTCGGCACTATGAACTTGTCGCCTCTCTTTATCATCATGACAAGCATACCTTCCGGCAGTTTTACCTCTTTGAGCGTATTGCCGTGCAGGAGCGAGTCGGAAGTAAGCGTAATCTCGACGAGTTTGCCGGCTTCCTCCGGGATCTCCACGCCGAACTGGCTTTCCTCGTCTGGGGTGTCATCATTCAGTTTCAGCAGTTTGGCGACGTATGTTATGGAACTGCCCTGGATTATGAGCGAGAGCAGGGTGATGAAGAACACTATGTTGAATATTATGTTCGCACCCTCCACTCCGGCAACAACCGGATATGTGGCGAAAATGATGGGTACTGCACCCCTGAGGCCGACCCATGAGATGAAGGTCTTGTCTGCAAAAGGTATCTTTCTGAAAGGAATCAGGGAGATGAACACGCTGAGTGGTCTTGCCACCAGTATCATGAACACTCCTATCAGGAGGGCTACATGGGCGAACTGCATCATTTCATGAGGATTCACGAGCAGACCGAGGGCGAGGAACATCATGATCTGCATCAGCCATGTCATGCCGTCGAGGAACGAGATTATGTCCTTCCTGTTCGGCAGTTTGTGGTTTCCGATGATGATTCCGGCAATATAGATCGCAAGATATCCGTTGCCCTGCATGTAGCCTGTTATCGAGAAGGTAAAGAAACTGATGCTCAATAGCATGATTGCATACAGGGGAATGTTGGTCAGATGGACCTTGTTCATGCACCATACAGCAAAATAGCCCATTACGACACCTGCGACACAGCCTACGGCGAACTGCAGCATCAGCGTCACGAGGGCATCCTTCACGATATGCCATGTCCCCATGTCAGCCACGCTGCCTCCCGCCATGGTGTTGACCACCTGTATCAGCACTATGGTAAGTATGTATGCCATCGGGTCGTTGCTTCCGCTCTCGAGTTCCAGCAAAGGCTGAAGATTGTTCTTCAGTTTCATCTTGCTGTTCCTCAATATGTTGAAGACTGATGCCGAATCTGTCGAAGACATCGTTGCAGCGAGGAGCAGGCACACGAAGATAGGCAGTTCTATAGGGCACCTTTCCCATTTCGAGAGCAGAAATATGAAAAGTCCGGTAAAGATGGTGGTCAGCAGCACACCCAACGTGGACAGGGCGA
The DNA here is from genome assembly GCA_944326375.1 of uncultured Bacteroidales bacterium. Taxonomy (GTDB): domain Bacteria; phylum Bacteroidota; class Bacteroidia; order Bacteroidales; family UBA932; genus Cryptobacteroides. The sequence continues at coordinate 3,607 of CALVDU010000162.1, forward strand.
TGCCGGGGCCTATTACCGGCTTTATCTCCTTTATTTTCGTCTCGACGCCTCCGGTGAACAATATGACGCACAGGGCGACTGTACCTATTGACTGGGCGGTCTGCATGTCGTTGAACTGCAGCCCCAGCCCGTCCACGCCGAACAGCATTCCCGCCATCAGGAAGAGGAGGAGTACCGGCAGCCCGAATCTGAAACCGGCCCTGCTGATCATGATGCCCGTAAAGACAAGCACGGCGACCAGCATGAGTATGTTTTCTGAAGTAAAAACCATATTCTGTCAATTTTTTGTCGTGAAAAAACGGCACAGGTCCTTCAACCCGCATGTCCCGCATTCCGGTTTTCTTGCCTTGCAGACGTATCTGCCGTGAAGTATCAGCCAGTGATGCGCCCTTGCCCTGAGTTCTTCCGGAATGTTCTCCGTCAGATCCTTTTCGACTTTTTCGACAGTGGAACCGTCCGAAAGCCCGAGCCGCCTGGCCACGCGGAACACGTGAGTGTCCACCGCTATTACAGGCTTGTCATATATTATGGACGCTACCACATTTGCAGTCTTTCTGCCGACTCCGGGCAGTTTCACAAGTTCGTCGGGATTGTCCGGCACCTTGCCGTCATAGGCGCTCACCAGCAGTTGCGCCGCCGATATGAGATATTTCGCCTTGCTGTTGGGATATGTGATTGATTTTATGTCCTGATACACATCCTCGAACGAGGCCTTTGCCATTATTTCCGGCGTCGGATATTTCCGGAATATCTCCGGCGTATGCATGTTTACCCGCTTGTCTGTGCACTGTGCGGAAAGTATTACCGCTACAAGCAGCTGAAAAGGGTTGTCGTAGTGCAGTTCGCTTTGCGCAACGGGCATGTTCTCCCCGAACCACTCCAGAATTTTGGCGTATCTTTCCTGTCTGTCCAAATCTTTCATGCCTGTTTCCGGATATCGTCGTCAGTATCTGTTATTTCCCGGCAGACTTCTTTCCCGCATTCCATGACCCTGCCCTTGTATTTTTCGAATATCGCCCGGTTGTGCGTCACCATTACCACGGCCGTACCCTGTTCCTTGTTGATCCTTGTCAGCAGCGTCATGATCCCGTCGGCAGTCTCGCTGTCGAGATTACCGGTCGGCTCGTCCGCTATGATGACTTCGGGACTGTTCAGAAGGGCACGCGCTATGGCCACTCTCTGCTGTTCTCCTCCGGACAGCTGGTGCGGCATCTTGTGGGCCTTGTTTTCAAGTCCCACGGCCTTCAGCACTTCCTCTGTTTTTTCTGCCATGTCATTCTCGCTTTTCCATCCGGTGGCTTTCAGCACGAAGCGGAGGTTTTCTTCCACGCTCCGGTCCATCAGCAATTGGAAGTCCTGGAACACCACCCCCATTTTGCGCCTCAGATACGGTATGTCCTTGTCCCTTATTGAGCCGAGATCGTATCCGCATACTGTCCCTTCTCCGGATACAAGCCTGTTCTCGGCTATTATGGTCCGTATTATGGAAGTCTTTCCTGTCCCTACCTTTCCTACTATGTATACAAAGTCGCCGGGATATACGTCCATGTCGAGACCGTAGATGACAACGTTGTCACCTCCGGCTATGTCCGCATTCCTGAAACTTATCAGTGCCCTTTTCTCATCCATGATTTGAAATTTATTTCATGCGCATTCTACAAATATACGCGAAAAAACTCTAATTTTGTAAAAAATAATGATTGATATGATAAGGCTGAAGCATGCGGTTTTATTCCTGTCATTTGCCTTGGCCGGACTTTTTTCTGCCGTTGCAGCACATGCGGACGGGAACGGGTCCGGGAAAGGGGAGTTCATGTACGCCATGGAACTGTACGGGAACAGGATGTACGGAGAGGCTATGTCCTTGTTTGGCTCCTTGTCGGAAAAGTCGGGGAATGAGGACGCTCAGGCATATTATGTATTGTGTGCCGTGCATCTCCGTCTGCCGGGATACAAGGAGATGATAGGAGATTTCATCACGGCATGTCCGGCTTCCGGCATGATACCTCAGATAAGGCTTGCATACGCCCTCGCCCTTTTTGACGAAAAGGATTTTCAGGGGGCCTCTGAGCAGTTCGAAATGTTGTCGAGGCATCATGTATACAGGAAGCAGGTCCCTGAATTCCTGTTCAAGAGGGCCTATTGTGATTTCGAATTGCGCAATACCGACAGGGCGTTGCTCCGTTTCAAGGATCTTGAAGTCAGACGGCATTCGGACTATACCGCACCCGCAAGATATGCCATAGGATACATCTGCTATGAGCAGAGAAAGTTCGCTGAAGCCGTGGAATGGCTTGAAAAGGCATCGGAGGACAGCCGCTTCAGCGGCATAGCCGACTTTTACATCCTCGAATCCAGATTCATGCTGAAGGAGTACGAGAGGGTAAGGCGTGACGGACCGAAGGTGCTTGAGACTGTTTCGGAAGACAAGAAGGCGAGGACGGCAAGGCTGATTTCAGAGGCGAGCCTCGTGCTGGGGGATGCGGAGACTGCAAAAAAATATCTCGACGAGAGCAACAAGGCTACGGTAGCCCCGAAGACCCGTTCCGATTTCTTCTATGCCGGTTCGGTGCTTTTTGCCGTCAAGGACTATCAGGGGGCGATAGACAATTTCTCAATGATGAGGGACAGGTCCGATTCCATAGGGCAGATTGCGGATTACAACAT
>CALVDU010000163.1 GCA_944326375.1 uncultured Bacteroidales bacterium
TCAAAGTAACGGGAACAAGAGGTGAATTTAACAGTGCAGATCAGATCGAAAGTCCTTCTGTCATTGTCGTTTCCTCCGACAATCCTGTTTCATATCCTGATCCGACAGTGCTTGACGGCAGTGCAGCTGACTCCTTCGTATCAAGCCCTGAGGCTGGATATGTTCAGATAACAGGTGAATTGAGTGTTACACAAAATTCATCAGGAACATTTTATTACAATGTAATCATTCCAGGTGCAAATTCTGCGCAAGGGTCAATATCATACCCACGGGATACTGACGCCCTTGCACCTTATGATGGAACTACAGTAACTGTTTCAGGCTATTATGTCGGAATTTCAAGCGGCAAATATCTGAACATCATGCTCACTGATATTAAAGGCGCTCCTTACTGCAACGTGACTCCAAGTGTATTGAATGTTACAGCTGAAGCAGGTACGACTACGTTCAACGTTTCATCCAACGAATATTGGGTGGTTTCTTCAAATAATGCTGCTTATACAGTATCTCCGGAAAAAGGGACAGGCGACGCTACAATCACAATTACATATCCGGCAAATGAAGGTACTGATCCTGTAGAAGTAATCTTCACGATACTTAGCCATTCCGGCGTAGAAAAGACAGTTACTCTTACCCAGCGTGTTGCAGGACAGGTTATAGAACCTACTGAGCTTTTCATTTCTGAATATGTAGAAGGATCAGCGAACAATAAGTATATAGAAATATATAACCCTACATCAAATACGATTGATTTGAGTGACTATACGCTTGAAATATACAGTAATGGCAAGACAACTTCGACATCTGTTAAATTAGAGGGCTCGATTGAATCAAAAACGGCACTTGTCTATGCTAATTCAAATGCTGACCTTTATGAGGTGCCTAAGGAAAGGAAATCAGGCAGTATTTCTTTCAATGGCGAGAAAGGAGATGCCATAGCTTTAAGTAAAAATGGAGTGAATATAGATGTCTGGGGCATTATCGGCTCTACTGCCGATTATGGTAAAGACGTTACTATGAGAAGAAATCCAGACGTTACTGGACCATCTGCAGAGTTTATTGAAAGTCAGTGGACAACATATTCTAAAGATGATGTGTCTGACCTTGGAAAGCATACGATGAATGAGTAGTTGTTTGCTCATTTATCCCCAGCCGCCCTGACCGGGGCGGCTGTTTTTGTAAATCAGGGCATCGTCAACCTCTATATTTATTGTGGAGTGCTGCCGAATGACACATTTAGCCGACAGTAGGTCCCTCCACTTCACACTTCGTGTTTCGGTCGGGACGACTGGGAGACATATGTTGTGTGCAGCGGAAAGGAATGCGAATGCTTTGCCGCAAGGCGGCGTATTTTTGCATGAGCAGGTTTCCGCTGCACATTATCCGGATGCTTGGCATGTTAAGCGTCGGCTGCGCCTGCCGTCAAATGGCTCTCCGTAGCAAGCAGGTTTAAGCCTTACAGCTTTTCATTGCTCCCGCTCGGCATAGGGTGCAAGCATCCTCTGCGCTCGCTTACTCGCAATGTTCTCAGCTCCGGTCGAGACGACAAGGCAGACGGCGTCAGAACGAGCAGAAGAAAGACACGAAGAACGGAACAGTGAAATCGACCAGGACTCCGTTGATGATGGCGACCGGCATGTACTCCTTCCCGCAATTCTTGATGATTACAGGCAGGCAGACATCCACCGACGTTACCCCGGCGACGCATATCGGGGCGAGTTTCCCAAACCATTTTGCGAACACAGGAGTGAACAGCAGACAAGAAATTTCCCTGATTATGTTCGTCAGAAGCGCAACCGTAGCGAGTTCCGCTGCAAGTTGTTCCCCCAATGTCGCAGAAGCATATTCTGCAATCAGCACTGACGACAGTGAATAATATGCGAACCCGCTGCTCGCCGCAAGGCAGTTCGGCACGGACCATTTGGACAGTATCAGTCCGACTATTGCCGACAGGCTCAAAGTCCCGATTATTGTAGCCACCGGCACAAGGAGCACTTTTGGTTTCATGCCCTTCAGTGCGTTTTTGAGGGTAGTGTCATGCCCGAGGCTGATGCCGACCTGGAACATGAGACAGTAGAGAGCGATCAGGACCGTGTTTTCTCCGAGCATTTCAGCCCCGACAATGTCCGTCAACCCGAGGATTATTCCTATTATGAAAAAAGCGATTACGATTACACTGTCGGAAATCTTCTCCCACCGGCGTTTCCATTTTTCCTGAATCCGTTTCCTTTTCCGCACGGGGGCGATGCCGGAATTATTTTCGGAAATGTTGTTTTCTGGCGGTGCGGGGGCGGCCATCCGCTTTTCTCCCTTGAAGAGCCATAAATACAGCCCCCACCCGGCAAGCAGGCAACCGAGAATGCCTGCAAAGCCCAGCAGGAGTGCTTCCAGACCCAGTGAGGAAAGATTGCCGATGATTGCGGGATTGCCGCCTATGGATATTCCCAGCAGGAATAGCATCAGGTAAATCGTCCACGAAATCGTCCTGCTGACGTATGATATGAACTTTATCTTGCGCAATGCAATGCCGAGAACAATCCCGGCCATCATCACGAGAATGATTTTCAGCATAACCCAAATAATTTTCGTAAAATACAAAAATACGCAAAATTTTTGCAACAAATCAGCAGTGAGTTCCGTCTGATTTGTAGATTTCCAAAAAATATCTATTTTTGTAGTGTATTAGTATTGTATTACACAGGACGAACAACGAATAGTGTTGAACAACAAACGATGATGAAAAAATTTTCTGTCGGACTGATTTTCCTTGCCGCAATGACGGCAGGATTCTCCGAACCGGTTTCCGGAAAACCCCAGCCAGAAAAAGAAAGAATAACATCCATGAAAGGAGAAGTCAAGGATTCCCAGACCGGACTGGCGGTAGAATTCGTTACCGTGGCGTTGACAGACACTTCAGGGACGATTCTCGGCGGAGCCACTACGGATTCCACCGGGATGTATTCTCTCAGGATATCAGGAGGAATCACTGAAGCAAGGGCGGGAGAACTCATATTTTCTCTTGTCGGGTATGAAGAATCGAGGCTGAACCTTTCAAAAGCCCTGGACTCCGGCGAATATACTCTTGACGGCGGTGCCATGGAGCTCGCTCCCGTAACCTTAAAGCCTGACCTGCAGATGCTTGAAGGGGCGAAAGTTTCCGGGAAAAGACCGCTCATAGAACATAAGTTCGACCGTCTTGTCCTGAACGTGTCCGAACTTGCGGTCGCCCAGACCGGCAATGCCCTGGACGTGCTCAAAAGTTCCCCCGGAGTTACCGTGGACAAGGACGGGAAT
>CALVDU010000164.1 GCA_944326375.1 uncultured Bacteroidales bacterium
GGAGCCTTAGCTTCACTCATTTAGATTTCCCCCTTGCGGACGTTCTCTAAGAAAGGCTTGTAAGCTACGTGTAACCAGTAGTGAGCCGCATTGTTCACGCCCACTGCGGTTAAGGTAGCACCGGACAGAGCATCAACCTCATAATCCTTGCCTTCGCCTACGTGATCAGCGCCCTTGGTGATAACGAAGCCGTCGGAGCCATCCTCACGCCAGATCTTCTTATCAACCCATAAGGCCTGCCAACGTGGGTTATCAATCTCGCCGCCTAAGCCTGGGGTCTCACCGTGGCTGTAGAAGGTAACAGCCTTGATGGTATTGCCATCAGGAGCGACTGCGACATAGCCATAAACAGTCGACCACAGAGCCTGACCGTAGAATGGCAGAATGTAACGCTCAACCTTGCCCTCAGCGTTCTTGGCTAAGAACACCGGCATGTTCTTGGCGCGTACGCGCATCTTGGCATAGTCCACGTCGGCTGGGATGGCGGTGTTGTAGTTAGGATCCTTGGCTAAGGATTGGAAGTTATAAGCCGCGGCCTCTTCAGACGAAACGTCGACATACTTGCCGGTGTCTAAATCAACTAAGCGAGCTTCGATATACTTGTTGTAAGTATCAGCAACCGTACCTTCAATGTCATGACCAGATACACGCAGAATGTTTACCTAGCGATCATTGTTGATCGCAGCCTGCTGGAATGGGCCTAAGGCAACCACGGCGCTCGAAACCAAGACCGAGCAGACCAAGCACAGGCCGATAATGACAGTGAACGTGCCAAATACAGAGTCTTTGTTGAACTTAAGCACGGCCAAGTCTCCTCTTGATATTGCGGTTGGTTGCTAAGTAGTCAAACAGAGGAGCCCAGCAGTTAGCAAATAAGATGGCGAGCATCATGCCTTCTGGGTAGGCTGGGTTGACGACACGAATTAACACAACCATGACACCAATCAGAATACCAAAGCACCACTTACCACTGTTGGTAAAGGCCGACGATACTGGATCGGTTGCCATAAAGACAGTACCAAAAGCAAAGCCACCTAAAACGATGTGCCAAATGAAGGTCATCGAGAACATGTTGTTGGTGTCAGAGCCGATGGCATTGAAGAGGGAAGAGCACAGGAAGGCACCGATTAAGATACCAACCATGATACGCCACGAGGCAATACCCAAGGTTAAGATGATGGCAGCACCCACTAAGATCATTAAAGTGGAGCCCTCACCAATCGAGCCTGGGATGTTACCTAAGAAGGCATCAAACCAAGTGATCTTCTCGCCTAAGGCGTTAACTAAAGCAGCCTCGCCGCCTTCCATCCATTGAGCTAATGGCGTTGCACCCGAGAAGCCATCGACTGGAACCCAGCAATTGGTACCAGAGATGGAAGCAGGGTAAGCAAAGAATAAGAAGGCACGGCCTGCTAAAGCCGGGTTCATGAAGTTACGACCGGTACCACCGAATAATTCCTTAGCGATCACAACACCAAAGGAGATACCTAAAGCGGCCTGCCACAGTGGGATCGATGGCGGAACAATCAGGGCAAAGAGGATGGAGGTAACAAAGAAGCCCTCGTTGATCTCATGCTTTCTGACGATGCAGAATAAAACTTCCCAGAAAGCACCGACGGCAAAGACGACGATGTAAATTGGCAGGAAGTAGACGAGACCAATTAAGAGCTTGCTATAAAGACCGGCATCAGTGCCAAGCGAGCCACCTAAGAGCTGGACCAGCGCAAAGTGGTAGTCCATGCTAAATAAAGCATAGTCAAAGGAGGCGATGTCAGCACCATTAGCCATGCTGGCAATAGCGGTTACGGTCTGGGCACCGACGTTGTACCAACCCCAAATCATGGTTGGGAACACGGCGAAGTAGACAATAATCATGATGCGCTTTAAGTCGATGTAATCGCGCACGTGAGTATTGCCGGTGGTGACCTTACCCGAGGAGAAGAATAAGGTGAAAGCACCTTCGTAGAGAGGATAAAGCTTAGCAAGTAAGCCATCCTTCTCAAACATCGGTGCTAACTTCTTAAAGAATTCTAACAGCACGGTTTAACCCTCCAGCTCAATCTTAGTCAAGCTTCGACGTAAGAGCTGACCGTAATCAGTCTTGCCTGGGCAAACATAGGTGCATAAAGCGAGATCTTCTTCAGACAGCTCTAAGCAGCCTAAGAGCTTAGCTTGATCGACGTCATTGATTTCAATGGCGCGCAGGAGCATGGTTGGCTCCACATCAAGTGGCACGACCTTCTCGTAAAGCCCAATTGGAACCATTGGACGGGCACCGCCATTTAAAGCAGTGTTGAAAGTGTACTCAGCAGGCTTGATGAAGTGCGAGGCAAAGGCTGCCGAGGCTGAGTGGCGCTTCAAGCCTAAGCCCAGCCAGCTCTTGAGTACGAAGTCGTGCATCTTGCCCTCTTCGATCAAGCTGACCTGGAGGTGATGACGACCTAAATAAGCCCAAGGACCAACTGCGGTGTTACCCCACAAAACTGAACCTGCGATAACGCGCACCCCATACTCTGATGGGACCACCTCATCTGCCGTCAGCTCAGCGACCGAGGCACCTTGCAAGGTCTCGATGACGCGGGGCTCTTTAGCGTTAGGACCGCCAATGGAGATGTAGCGCTTGTTGTAGTACTCGCCTTCAACAAAGAGATGACCGATGGCGATCACATCTTGATAGCCGATATGCCAAACGCTCTTGGTCTCGGAGACTGGATCTAAGAAGTGGATGTGAGTGCCCGGCAGACCTGCTGGGTGTGGGCCCACAAACATCTCTTCCTTGACATTAGCAGCATCACACAGTGGGATCGACTTATCGGCGTGGCAAACGTAGACGGTAACGCCTAAGCGGCTTAAAACCATCAAGCCATTAACGAAAGCATCAGCCTCACGTGCAATCACGATCTTAGGATCAACCGCTAATGGATTGGTATCCATGGCGGTGACGAAGATCGAGTGCGGCACGCTGTCAATGTGAGGTACCTTGTCAAAAGGACGGGTACGAAAAGCAGTCCACATGCCCGACTCATTGAGCTGAGCCTTAACGGCTTCGGCGCTCAACTCGCCTAACTTATCAGCAGGAGTCTTAGTAAACTCGACTCCAGCTTGGGCTGGATCAACTTCGATGACAATCGATTGGAAGGCACGACGTGCACCACGGTTGATGGCAACCACAGTACCCGAGGCCGGAGCGGTAAAGCGTGGACCTGGGTTCTTTTTGTCCTCGAACAGTACCTGGCCTTT
>CALVDU010000165.1 GCA_944326375.1 uncultured Bacteroidales bacterium
TCAGATCTACTCCGCAATTATAGCCTACTGTATGATGGCCATTGTGCAGAAAAAGATGAATATCGAACGCTCTATCTATGAGATGCTACAGATCGTAAGTGTCTCACTTACAGACACTGTCGAACTCAAGGCCCTGTTCTGTAAACCTAACTGCAATATTGTCAATGAACTTGATGGTTCTACCGAACCTACTTTGTTTTAATTGTTAAACTTTATAATAATCGTCCGGAACTTTTACCGGACAGCAATGGTTCACCATAATGAATTTCATAAGGTTCGCCTTGAAATTTGAAGACGATATAGCCTTCATCGTATCTTTGAGGCTGATATCCTTTTTCCTTAAGAAACAACATTATTTCATCAATGCTTACTGCTTTTTCCGCATTATCATCAACTGAGGTATCCCCTTTCAAATTTTCGTCAACTGAAGTATTCCTCTCCAAATGTGTTATGTGCTTTTTGAATTCTTTTAAAGCACACCACAATACTTTTGAAGGAATTTGACTACAATCGCACTCTCCATAATCCGGAGGGAATGACCAGTAACCGTCAATATAAAATCGCAATTTGTTGTTTTCATATTCAATTTTGTCAAGCAGATACCAGCACTTTGAATTACCATATCCATTTCCCAAAAAACACAAATCGTATTTTTTGAAAACTTCATCCTGGTCTTCACTTGTTTGTAAATCCATTTTTATGCTTTCATAATACCCTTTTTCCCTTAAGAGCAGTTCGTATTTTTCCTTGTATGCGTCAGATTTTGCAATCCTTTCCAATTGTTCTATGATAATATCTCTGAATGAATCTATTACATCATCAATTCTCCTGTCTCTTTCTTGAATTGCTGATTCATATTGTTTCTTGGTGTAAAATAACATGATATTTTTGTTTTAAATCGAACCTATTCATATACCCACATCATCAGTGGCTTGCTGCTGGATTCCACTCTCCACTCCCTAATCAAGGGCTTGGGTGTTGAGTATCTTCTTTTAACAGATTTCCTGCCGGCAAACTTTCCCATAAAATTATATTTACCTCAAATTCTGAAGGCTGCTCCATACAAAAACTTATTCTCCAGCCCAACTTCTGAACTCTGGTGGTTTATATAAAAGGAAAGTGTGGAGCTGATTTCATCTGTTTCTGAAGAGGTTGCGGTAGAACCCGGAAGAAGACAAATAACATCCAATACCCCACACTCAGATAGATATGAGGAATGAGAGGATATTATATCCCCTTACCGCATAGTCTAAATGAATGAAAGAGTGCTGTCCATCATCCCTTCTTCCTTGAAAACTACCATATTTTCTATAAAGGACTTATGAAAACACTTTCATCAGTATGTAATGCTGATTGCCCAGCACCACAAAGATAGAAAACATTTCCGTATTATGGACAACACTCAAGAGGTATTGAATGCCAAATTTCGCCTAAAATTTTCTTATAGTCAAGATATTAATCGGCTATTGCAAAAATCCCCCTTGTAGTCTCGACCAGAGTGGAGAACATTGCGAGTAAGCAAGTGCAGAGAATGCTTGCATTCTTTGCCGAGCGGGAGCAATGAAAAGCTCTCAGGCTTAAACCTGCTCATTGGAACAGCAGATTCCTCCACTCCGTGCTTCGCGCTCCGGTCGGAATGACCGCTGTGCGCCTCGGCGTAGCTTGGAATGACCGTTTAGGGGCATTTTTGCGGATAATCATTTAAACAAATGCAAAAACGACATCCAAAAAGGCTCGTCCAACAATGAATCATCCTGAGTCCTGAAACAGCACACACAAAAAGAAAAAGTCCTTGAAACACAATCGCTTCAAGGACTTTCGAAAGGGTGCCCAGTCGGATTCGAACCGACGACATTCAGAACCACAATCTGACGCTCTAACCAACTGAACTATGGGCACCATGTTCGTTTGGGACTGCAAAGATACATAAAATTCTCAATTCGGCAAGAACCGCGGACAAATTTCTGCATCGGCAGCAAACACCCACAACCGTCACACCATATCTTCTCCGGTCTTCACGACCTTGACCCTGATGGCCTTATGGAACGGAATGAACGCCGAAACCACAGCCACGACCAGCGCAGCCACCATCATAGTCCCGAGAATATCCTTGACAGAAAGCAGCAGTCCCTGAATCTGAAGCGTGCTGTCAAGCGACGACACCGCCATCTGCTGGGCCTGGGCGAACCCGTGTCCTTGAGAAATGGCGTTCTGCATAGCCTGACCGTATCTCTCGGCCGCCAGAGGATCAGAAGATGTGACGGTAGCGGACAAGGACTGCACATATTCAAGCTGAAGCTTGTTCTGCACATTGTTATAGAATGAAATGGCGATTATCGGAGCAAGCACCGAACGGCTGTTTATCAGGAAAAACGTGTTGGACAACATAAGTTTCGGCTCCAAATCCTCAACCACATACAGACCGAATGCGATGAAGAGCACCATCATCCCGAACCCCCTCAGAATCATCGGCATGATGAACATTTCATAGCGGGCATACGGCGAAACTCCGAAATAGAGTATCGCGAAATATATGAAATAGCAGAACATCCCCGCCGAAATGAGATAGCGGAATCTCCACCTCTGCCACCTGAACCACCAGAAACAGATGAAAGCCCCGACGACATACCCCGGCAACTGCCATACATTCAGCGAATAGGCATGAAGAGTGTCCACATTCAGCACATTTATCAGGAAACGGGTATTCAGCGTGCTGCTGGAAGTCATGAACATGACGAAAAACATGAACACATACCCTATCGGCGACTTCCAATGCTTCAGAATGGCTGTATTTATGTAGAATTTCTTTCCGGAAGGATTCGTCATCTGCCACATGAAAACGCCAAGCAGCAGGGGCGCAATGATGCTGCATGCGGAAATTGCAGGAGAATGGAACCAGTCGAGCGGTTTCCCGTAATTGAAAAAGAACATCAGGGCAAGAATACCCACTGACGCCACAGCCATGCTCCTGAAATCCATATCCTTTACCGGAATCGGGCCCCCGACCCTCGTATGCCTGAAGACTGTCAGCACGGCCAGCATCGCAACAAGAAGCAGTATCATCATGAAATAATACATGTACTTCCAGTCATAATAATAGGAAAGCATCGCCGTGAACATCATCGACAACTGCCCGGCAGAAAAAACCAAAGGATAAAAATAAGCATAGAACTCGCTTCGGACATCCTTCGGGGAAAACCACGGCTTAATTGCCCTGATGAACCAAAGCATCACAAATGCCTTCAGGAATCCCAGCAGGAAACTCGCCACCGCCACCACGGAAATATGCTCCGTACGGGCACATAAAAGGCTCAACAACCCTTGCAGGAACAGGTCCATAAGAAGCAAGGTACGAGGAGAAGTGTTGTCAAGCACCTTCGGTACGATAGGATATGCTATCGCCATACCGGCGGAAACGCAATAATATGCCATCATCACATCTTCGCTCATGGCCCCGAGGGTATTCGAAATCTCAAGAGCGCTGCCCGTATAGGCGCCGTTCATCATCGATACCGGAAGGATGACGATAAAGGAAGTCAATATGCCCGCCCACTGGGGAAAGCCGCGCCGCAGAGGAAGATTGAGTTTCATCTGGAGGCCCGCCTCCTGACGGCTTCCGTAACAACCATCATTCCGGCCCTCATCTGTGCCATGTCTTCATCCGTGACTCCCGTAAATTCAATTCTTACGGGAATCCGTTGCTGCACCTTCACGAAATTCCCCGCTGAATTGTCCGTAGGCACAAGGGAATATTTCGAACCTGTAGCCTCCGAAATCGCCGTCACCTTCCCCATGAACACCTTTCCCGGAATCGCATCCACCCGAATCCGTACATCCTGACCGATGAATATGCCCGAAATCTGTTTCTCGCGGTAATTGGCCGTCACCCATTTGTCGGTATTTCGCACCAGATACGTGATTGTCTGCCCGCCCTGAACATACTGTCCGGGCTCCAAAGTCCTCCTGCCCGTATATCCGTCATACGGAGCGAGCAGAACGGTGTATGACAGGTTCAGTTCGGCAAGGTCGAGGTCGGCTTCACGTCTCATTATGTTAGCCTGGGCCCCTGTCTGCCTTTTCTCGGCCTCGTCATACTGCGACTCCAAAGCCGTCTTCTGTTTCAGCAGAGCCTCATAACGCGCCTGGGCGGCATCATGGTCCGCCTTTACCTGCTCATATTGGTGTCTGGCCACAGATTCCTCTGAAAGTAACCTTTCATAACGTTTGAGATCCTGCTCATACTGCCACAGTCTTGCACGGGCTTCCTTGATGTTGGCATCCTGCATGTCTATATTGTTCCTGGAAGTGATGATTCCGGCAGAGAGCACATCGCTCGTCCCTTGTGCGTCCAGCAAAGCAGCCTCTGCTTCCTTCACCCTTATCCTGTATTCGCTGTCGTCGAGAATCAGGAGCGTGTCACCTTTTCTGACAAACTGATGTTCACGGAAACGCACCTCCTTTATGTAGCCGGACACCCTTATGTTCACAGGCGAAACATACTGGTCTATGAAAGCATCGTTTGTGATGTCATATTTCAGGTATTTCCAGAAATGGCCGCAAGTCCAGATGAGCCCAGCACCGACAACGGAGAAAAAGAACAGGTTTATCACAAGATTCTTAAGCCTCAATTTTTTCAGCAGCCTTTTTCGGCCGGGCTGCACGGTTTCGATATTATTGTCCTTTTCCATAATCATAATCTTCCGCAGGCTTTCTGAAGCCTGTAATAATTATAGATTACCCTTGTCCTCGCCTGGGTGAGCTGCAGTTCGGCTTCAAGCATGACATTGTTGGCATCCAGCAGGTCAGTAAGTATGCTCAGCTGCTCATAATACCGGTTCTGCATTATCCTGTAATTCTCCTTTGCCTGGAGCACGGAAAGTTCCAGAGTCTTCACCTGCTCCAGCGATTCCTCATGGCGCAGCCACGCGTCCTTTACCTCCATCCGCAGTTGCTGCAGAGTCTGGTCCGCGGCGTTGACCATCAGGCTTACATTCTGCTTCTGCCGTGCGACGTTTGTGCGGTTCCTGTAAAGGGACGAAATCGGATATGATATGCTCAGCCCTATGCTCCAGCTGTTGCTGAACATGTCCGCCATTGTCCGTGAAATCGGTCTTGCAAGCGTATTTCCCGCATACAGGGAAATCGTCGGAAAGTAGTCCGAACGGGCAATCTTCACCTCATTTTCCGCAAGGGCCACCCTCTGCTTTGCAAGGCGCACAGACGGGTCGGCATCGTATGCCTTCATGAGACATGTCTCGTATGTCTCCGCAAGCAGGGCAGGCTGCAGGGCGGATGTGTCCGGAATGACAAGCATTTGCTCGTCAAGCCCGAGCAGAATGTCCAGCCGTTGCGATGCAAGTATGATTGAATTCTGCGTCTGTTTCAGCGAAATGCGATCGTTTGAAAGCTGCAACTCGCTGCGCAGCACGTCATTGTTGGTAATCAGCCCCTCTTCCTTCATCCGGATTATGTCCTGCAGACGGCGTTCCGACTCTGAAATGTTCTGACGCATCACGTCATACTCCTTGTAGAGGCAAAAAAGATTCAGATACTGCTCCATAAGGCTCAATTTGATGTCCGAAGCATCAGCGGAAGTCTGCAGTCCCGCAATTTCATGCTCCATTTCCGCCCGCCTTATGGTCTTGCGGATTCTCCCGCCCTGATAAAGCGGCTGTGTGACATCTATCGAATAAAAGACGATTAAAGGAATCTTTGGAAAAGTTCAAAACAGTTTCTATACTTTTTTAT
>CALVDU010000166.1 GCA_944326375.1 uncultured Bacteroidales bacterium
AAATCCGACAGATTTTCATAAATTTACGGAAATTTGCCAAAGAGGAGGACGAATGCTCCACGATGATGGAAAAATGGCTCTATAATCTGAAGAATATGAACAGGGATGACAAAGTCGCTTTTGCGGAGCGCGACGAGGTGTTCCGCAAGCTGAGGCAGTATGCCGAGGAGAAGAACATGACGGATGACGAGAAGATTCTCTATGACCTCCGCATTGATGCCTGGAAGGATTATTATGCTGACATGGACGAGTCGATGGCCGAAGGCTTCGAGAAAGGGAAAGTTGAAGGGCTGAAAGAAGGTGAGATTGCTGGATTTGAAAAAGGAAAAAAAGAGGAGAAGGTCATGATTGCCAAGAATCTGAAAAACATGGGGATGGCGATTGCGGATATAGCTGCGGCAACGGGGTTGACCGCAGAAGAAGTGGAGTCGCTTTAGGGGCGAACTGTCCGCCATCATACACTTGGCAGCAGGCAAAAGCTGATCCTTCCATTTCTTAACTTTGCCAGATAACTATATCACATAATCATATTTTGAAATGAAACCAAGACTTCTGGTTTCTTTGCTTGCCTTCATCCTTATCGCAGGGCCTGTCCTGTCAGCCCAAAGCGGTCCGGCAAGTTTGGTCCTGACCACAGGCTTTTTTGATGAACTTACGGTATTTTTTCTTGCTTGCGGCCCTTTTGTTATATTGGCGGCGGCATGTGCACTCTGGTATGGTCATGCCCTGAAAAAAGGACGTAGATTTAAATTTGTGGACTTCCTGGCCGGTCTTTTCCAGATGGGCGCAATTGCAGCATTATATGTGGCATACGGCGAGGCGACAGGGGAAAATCTTTTCTTTGACATCATTGTATGGGAGCCGTTGTCCGATTTCTGGATGCTTGTCGTCCGGTGTCTGTGGATTCTTCTGTTTTTTGCCGTATGGACACTGCTTGTCCGTTTTGTATTCAAGGCTGGCCCCAATTGGATGTTGCATCTGGTCACGCTCCTGTTTTTCGGTCTCATGACGATTTACTATGCTTTCGATTTTCTCGGCAGAGCATCGTTGCTGTGTGGAATACTTGGTCTCGGGCTGATTCCTTTTACCGCATTCATCGGATATTGCGTCATTTATTTCAGATTCGTCAACTTTACAAGATGTCCTGTCTGTCATGCTTCCGGATCACGCAATATTGCATACCGTGGGAATGAGAATCTCGGCCTGAGCACCGACCATTCCACCGAATACAGAAATCGTACAGAAAAAGAGACCTCCTCAGGGGCGGGTGAATATCAGGAAGTGGAAAAACGGATCAGCGAGAAGTACGATGTCTATAAGACGAGGGAAAATTATCGACATTACATGTGCTGCAACAAATGCGGTTACGACTGGTCCGCAGACACATCCCATACGATCAATACAGACAAGGATCTGAATTCAGTCAAAACGGAAACCACCACTACGACCTGGCGTCGGAATTAGGACTCCATTGCGTTCCAGCCGAATCCCGGACTATTTTACAGATGAACCCGGAGGCCCATTTCGACGCCGAACATGAGCGGCTGCATCGTCCTTATGCTCGTGGGCTGGCTGCTGTTTTCAAAATAATACCTGAGGCTCGGGTCAATGTAGAGACCGAACTGCTTGGCAATCACGAACTCCAGTCCGATACCCAGGTCAACTGAGAACTGGACACCCTTCACGGCCTCCTTGTGCAGATACTGTTCCGTTTCTGCAGACATGAGATACTTGTTGGAGACGCATTTCTCCACGGCTCCTCCGGCGTATGCATAGAAATTGATGAAATCGCCTTGCAGGATATTGAAATAGGCATTGACCGGAATCCCGATGTAGTCCTGTCTGTTCCGTATGTTGGAGAAGACCGTGGTCTTGTAGTCCTGATTTTCCGTCACCTGATAATATGTGCCGTCAAATGTCCTGTTGAGGTTTGTATAGCTGATTCCGACGCCGAGAGCCCACCTCGGAGTGAAGAATATCTTTGCCCCTATTCCGAATGACAGCGGAATGCCGAACGATGAACTGCTGGATTCGCTGACGCGGTCTTTCAGTTCCTTGTTCCTGCTCGGACGGAATGCCATTGCCACGTCTGCGTTGCTGCTTCTGGTGGCGTTGGTGTTGCTGATGGCATTTCCCGACAGGGTTATTGCGGCACGGATGCCTTTTTTGCCGCGGTTCTCGTCTTCTGCGAAGATTGCATCCCAGTCTTTTTCGGGGCCGTCTTTCTTGTCTGCGGCGGGTGTATCTTTCTTCCCGGTAGCAGGTTTCGGATTTTCAGCCGGCTTCGTTGTCGTCGGAACAGACTCGGGTGCAGTCATTTCCGGGCCGGGCTCTTCTGCCAATGCCGTACTTGCGTCCGTAATGACTCTCCGCTCCATGTCCAGCGGTTTCGGGGCAGGAATTCCGGCAAGTATTTCCGGAAATTCATTTTCTGTGCCGACGGCAGGCAATTCCACTTTAGCAATCATGCCTTCACGCATCCGGACATCATCCTGTATTCCTGTGGAGAACAATACGGCAAGGACCACAGCCGCTGCTGCAGCCGTGGAAATGAATATTTTGAGCGGAAGCGGAATGATACGCTTCGCTTTCCGGGGCAGACGCTTCTCGATGGATTCCCAAATGTAACCCGGGACTTCTTCCGTCTTCCCGTCCAGAATGGAACGTATCGTTTCGTCGAATCTGTTATTTTCTTTTTCCGTCATTCTCTGTCTCCTTAATCTTGTTCTGCAGCCACACTCGTGCCCTGCTCAACTGTGTCCTCGAGGTTGTCTCTGATATGTTGAGAATTTCGGCTATTTCCTTGTGGGAATAGCCTTCCAGAACATACATGTTGAATACTGTCCTGAATCCGGTGGGCAGGGCTGTCACGAGTTTCATCAGTTCCTTGTATCCGAGGCTTTCGATTTGCGAAGCCGTGCCGGAAACCAGATTCCTTGCATTTTCGAGGTCGTCGCTCATCTTGAGAGCGTCCTTCTTGCGCAGATTCATGAGTGCAGTGTTTACAAAGATCTTCCGGGCCCAGCCTTCAAATGAACCTTCCCCCTTGTACGTGTCCAGTTTTGAGAACATTGTGACGAAACCGTCCTGCAGAATGTCTTCTGCCGTTTCCCGGTCTCCGGCATAGCGGATGCATACGGGAAACATACGGGGAGCCAGGCGGTCAAACAGTGCCTTCTGGGCTTTTCTGCTGCCTTTCAGGCATGATTCTATCACCAGTTGCTCTGAGGTTTCGGTCACAGTAACGTCTCTCAAAAAATTAAACCCGCGGACAAAAGATGCCGGAAAAAGTCCTGATGTTGCATCCTTGTCTCAATTTTTTCAAAGATAATGGATTTTTATGCTATTTTTGCATAGATTCGACAGAAGATTGAAATGAAAGGCCATATATTCAAAATATTTCTTTTTGCGTTTGCCGCGTCGATGCCTCTGCTGGCGGCGGCCGGAGAGGACAGCGTTTCGGAGAACATGCTTGTCACGGCGGTTGAAAAATATGCCGGAGGCAAGGCGGATGAGGCGTCTGCCATATTGAAGGAAATAATAGCGGAAAATCCGGATGATGATGCGGCACATTATTATCTCGGACTGTGCGAGGTGATGAACGGGAATACCGACGGGGCGGAAGCCGAGTTGCGGAAGGCGGTTCAGGCGGACACCACCAATTTCTGGTACAGATACCGTCTTGCCACCCTGTATTCGATGACCGGAAAGGAGGAACTCACGCTTGCCATGTTCGAGAACCTTGTGAGAGATTTCCCGAAGAAGTACGACCTCTATTATAATATGGTGGAACTGTATGCCGGTTCCGGCCAGAATGAAAAGGCGCTTGAGACAATGTCCCAGATAGAGGCCGTCTTCGGAAAGAATGAGATGACTGCCCTGACGAGGTTTGACCTTTTGAGAAAGATGGGCAGGCAGGATGAGGCCTACGCCAGTCTGGAAGAGTACAATAAGGAATATTCATCGCCTCAGGTACTCTCTCTGCTTGGGGACAGGGAGTTGTCCATGTATAATGAAGAGAAGGCTTTGGCTCTGTATGACGAGGCTTTGTCCTTGTCTTCGGATTATACTCCGGCCCTTCTGGGGAAGGCTGAGGTGTACCGCATGACGAGAAGGTATGATGAATTTTTCGGTCTGATCGGTGATTTTGTCAGGGACCAGAATGTTCCGGCAGAGGGAAAGTGCAAGTATCTTGACGTGCTGACGACTTCTTCAGGACAGAATTTCGTGAGGATTTTCAAGAACCAGCTGGATTCTCTGATGACGGAGTGCGAGACCTTCTATCCGGGAGACTCGACGGTCAATTTTACGGCCGGGAAATATTATTATGCCACAGGCAGAGGCGAACAGGCAAAGGCCCGTTTCAGGGACAATATGGACCGGTATCCTTCAAGTCTCTCCGCCGCTGCAAACTATGTGGAATTGCTCATGTATCTTGAACAATGGGATTCTTTGGCCGTGGAGGGCAGGAAGGCATACGGAAAATTCCCCGGAGAGACGGCTTTTCTCGAACTGGCCGGGGTCGGGGAATACAATCTCGGGAATTATCGGGAAGTGATAAACATTTACGACGAGGTGCTGAAGGCTGCGGAGGCGGACAGTGCGAAAGTGCTTCAGGCTTATACCGCCATCGGCGACATGTATTTCAAGGTAGGGGAAACGAAAAAGGCGTTCAAGGCGTATGACAATGCGCTGGAAGTCAATCCGGATTATGCTCCGGTGCTGAACAACTATGCCTATTTCCTGAGCCTTGAAAACAAGAAGCTGAAGAAGGCCTGTTCAATGAGCAAGAAGACTGTTGACCAGGAGCCGGGGAATGCCACTTACCTTGACACATACGGGTGGATTCTTTTCCTGCAGGGCAAGCCGCAGGAGGCGAAGCCCGTGTTCAAGAATGCCATAATGCTTTATGGAGGCAAGGAGAATGCGGAAATACTGGACCATTATGCCGAGGTGCTTTTTTCCCTTGGGGAATATGATCTTGCTTTCCTCTATTGGAGCCAGGCAAAGGCAAAGAACAATGGGGAGATCAAAGACCTCGATGCCCGTATATCCCTCCGGAAAACACAGATGAACAAATCGAAAAAATGAAGATCCTGCGTCCAATAGTTTTCGTCTCGGTCCTGCTTTTGTGCGGATGGTCGGCGGCCAGTGCGCAGGACCTGAAAGATTATGAGGAACGGAAGTCGAGAATCGAGAAAGAAATCGAAATGCTGGACCGCCAGCTTTCCGACAATGTTTCCCGCAGCAGAAGCGAATTGTCCCGGCTTTCCCTGTTGAGGGCGAAAGTTGAAGGCCGTAAGGCCATAATTGCCGAGAGTGACCGGCAGATAAGGCGGTATTCGGACGAAATTTATCGGACTCAGCGGAATATAAATGCCATGCAGGCTCGTCTGGACACGCTTTCCGACCATTATACGACACTCGTCCGCAATGCCTACAAAAACAGGGATGCAAAGATATGGTACATGTATATCCTTTCCAGCGAGAATCTTGGCCAGGCATTCAGACGTTACAACTATTTCAAGAACCTTTCATCGCAGATGCGCGTGCAGGCGGACAAGATAAGGCAGGCGCGTGAGGACCTTGAGGAACAGAAAACCCGGCTGAACGGACTGAAGGCGGATGCCGTAAAGGCGCAGGAAAAACGCAAGGCGGAGTTGGCTTCACTTGAAAAGGAGGAAAAGGCTGTTTCAAACACTGTCTCCATCCTCAAAAGGAACAGGACGAAATATGAAAGGGAACTGGCTGCAAAGAAAAAGCAGGTACAGTCTCTGGACAGGGAAATCAAACGGCTTATCCAGGAAGCGATGAAGGCTTCTGACAAGGAATCGGAGGAAACGAAACAGATAGACTACAAACTGGCGGCGGAGTTCTCAAAGAATAAGGGCAAGTTGCCGTGGCCGGCTTCAGGGGCCGTCGTTGACCGTTACGGGCAGCATTACCACCCTGTGTTCACTAATGTGAAACTGCCGTTCAACAACGGCATTTCCATAGCGGTACAGCCGGGGACGGAGGTCAAGGCGGTGTTTGACGGGGTCGTGAAGCAGATTGTGGTCATGCCGGGGTATAACCAGTGCGTGCTTGTTCAGCACGGCAACTATTTTTCGTTCTACTGCAAACTGAAGACTACTTCCGTAAAGACCGGGGACAAGGTCGTGACAGGGCAGAAACTCGGCACGGTGGACACGATAAACGGCGAAACACAGCTGCATTTCCAGATATGGCAGGGCAACAAACCTCAGAATCCGGAACAGTGGCTGCGCAGCAGATAGTTTTGAGCACACATTAACACTATAGAACTTTTTAGAGACGAAGCGTTTATGAAAAAAACAGTTTTTCTTACCGGTGCCACCGGCAACATGGGCTGGGCTGGCTTCCGGGAACTTCTTAAGAAAAAGGACAGGTTCACTGTCAGGATTCTTGCCAGACCTTCGAAAAAGAACAGAAAGAAACTTGCACCCTATCTTTCTGACTCTTCGGTGGAAATAGTCTGGGGCGACCTTACCAGTTATGACGACGTGCTGAAATGCGTCACTGGGGCTGATTTCGTGCTTCATGTGGGTGGCATGGTGTCCCCGCAGGCGGACTATTATCCTGAAAAGACATTGAAGGTGAACATTTCTGCGGCAGAGAACATTGTCAAGGCAGTCCTTGCCCAGCCGAATGCAGACGACATCAGGGTGGTGTACATCGGTTCGGTCGCACAATGCGGTGACAGGATGCCGCCTGTACATTGGGGCTGTGCCGGAGAACCCGTTTATGCCAGCAAATACGACAAATATTCCGTATCCAAATGCGAGGCGGAGCGCATAATAGCGGATTCCGGCATAAAAAGTTGGGTTTCCCTCAGGCAGACGGGCATCCTCTATCCGGGAATTTTCAAGCAGTTGAATCCGGTTGTATTCCATGTCCCTGTGCAGGGGGTCCTTGAATGGGCGACAATCGAGGATTCGGGGCGTGTTCTCGCTAATGTGGTCGAAGACTGGGTGCCTGAAGAGTTCTGGAACCGGTTTTACAACATCAGCAGCGGGGAGGACTATCGGCTCGTGAACTATGATTTCGAGACCATGATTCTGAAGCCGCTGGGCATATCTAGCATAGAAAGGGTATTTGAACCGCAGTGGTTTGCCACAAGGAATTTTCATGGAATGTGGTACACGGACGCCGATGTTCTGGAAAATTATCTTCATTTCCGAGAAAATGTTCCGGTGGACGAATATTTCAAAAGGCTCATGAAACAGCTCCCGTGGTATTATTCTCTGGCAAGGATAGTTCCGGCTTTTGTCATCAAAGCCGTCCTGAGGCGGCTCGCGTACGAAAAGGGCTTGGGTACACAGTCGTGGGTAAATTCTGACCCGGACAAGATGAAGGCATATTACGGCTCTAAGGAGGAGTATGAGAAAATCAGGGGCTGGGATCAGCTGCGCCCGCCGTATATGGAAAAGAACCTTGAAAAGGCAAAGGCTGCGGGACAGGTGCGTGTCCTCGACAGGGGATATGATGTCTCTAAATCAATCTATTCCCTGACGGCAGACGAGATAAGGGCTGCTGCGCAGTTCAGGGGAGGGGAATTCCTTGGTCCTGATGCCGGAATCGGCAAGAAAGGGCAGATTTTCGAATGGAAGTGCGAGAACGGGCATGTGTTCAAGGCTTCGCTGGAATATGTCCTGCTTGGCGGCGGCTGGTGTTATGAATGCGATTTGGACGGTGTCTATGAGCAGACAACCGCCAAAAACAAGTTCATTTCAGAGGTATTGTCGCCACAGTCCCGGGGATGATATCCTCTTCCTTGCCGTTGAGGTAGATGATTCGCTGGTTCGAACTTCCGCGGAAAAGCAGTTCGGTATCCCTCTTTTCTTGGATGAACGGTCCGTCAACGAGCACATCGATGAAGGGAAGAATCTGCGAAAGCCTTGAATCGGACAATATTTCTTCGTATGTGAAACCGGTATAGCACCAGATGGTCTTGCCGGTTTCTTCCTTTATCCTGCGTGCGAGTTCCGTGAAGCCTTCTACCTGATAGAGAGGGTCGCCTCCTGTGAAGGTAACGTTGCTGAATTCGTCGGACCTGATGATTTCGAAGAGTTCGTCCACGGTGGCTTCATGCCCTCCTGCCATGTCCCAGGATTGGGGATTGTGGCAGCCGGGACAGTGATGCAGGCAACCGGCACAGTATATTGAAGTTCGGAGACCAGGGCCGTCAGCCATGGTCTCCTCAAGGATATCCAGTATTCGGATTGTAGTCATATTTTGCGATTCCTTAGAATGCCCGGCGAGGGCAGTTAAAAAGGAGGAATTACTTATGAACGACTCTGTCTTTAAGTTCAGCCAGTTTGGCACTGTTCCACCGACCCGTCGTACCCACAAGATAACCCGTAATCCTCTGCAGTTTGTCAATGTTGTGGCTATGACACTTAGGGCATTCTTCGAGGTTTTCGTCGGCATTTTCGAAACCGCAGTCCATGCAGCGGTTCCTGTTGTGGTTCACAGAACCGTAGCCGATGTCATACTTGTCCATGAGGTCCACAATGGCCATGATCGCTTCAGGATTATGGGTTGCATCCCCGTCGATTTCCACATAGAATATGTGTCCGCCCCTTGTCAGGTCGTGGTAAGGAGCCTCGACTTCGGCCTTGTGTTTCGGCGTGCAGTGATAATATACGGGAACGTGGTTGGAGTTGGTGTAGTATTCCTTGTCTGTGACTCCAGGGATGATTCCGAATTTCTTTTTGTCCATCTTCGTGAACCTTCCCGCAAGTCCCTCTGCCGGGGTTGCGAGTACGCTGAAATTGTGCTGGAACCTTTCGGAAAACTCATTTGCCTTGTCACGCATGTAGGTCACAATCCTGAGTCCGAGTTCCTGTGCCTCCTCGGATTCGCCGTGGTGGTGTCCCGTCAGGGCTATGAGGGCTTCGGCAAGGCCGATGAAACCTATTCCGAGCGTGCCGTGGTTGATTACGGACTCGATTGTGTCCTCTTCCTGAAGTTTTTCGCTGTCAAGCCAGAGTGCCCCCATAAGAAGCGGGAACTGCTTTTTCATCGCCGTCTTCTGGAAATTGTATCTTTCGCAGAGCTGCTTTGCTGTGATGTTCAGGGCCCAGTCGAGTTTTTCGAAGAACATCTGGATCTTCTTGTTCTGGTCGGGCTCGTTCATGCATTCTATTGCCAGACGCACGATATTGATGGTAGTGAAGGACAGGTTGCCCCTGCCGATTGAGGTCTTTGGCCCGAACCTGTTTTCGAACACCCTTGTGCGGCAGCCCATTGTGGCCACTTCATATTCATATCTTTTAGGATCGTCTGGTGTCCAGAGTTCATGTCTGTTGAACGGTGCGTCAAGGTTGAGGAAGTTCGGGAAAAATCTCCGTGCGGATACCTTGCAGGCGAATTTGTAGAGGTCGTAGTTGCGGTCTTCCGGAAGGTAACTTACGCCTTTCTTCTTTTTCCATATCTGAATAGGGAAAATGGCCGTAGAGCCGTTCCCGACGCCCTCGTATGTCGTGTTGAGGATTTCACGGATGACGCAGCGTCCTTCTGCGGACGTGTCCGTACCATAATTTATGGAACTGAACACAACCTGGTTTCCTCCGCGGGAGTGGATTGAGTTCATGTTGTGCACGAAGGCTTCCATGGACTGGTGGACGCGGCTTACCGTCATGTTTATTGCATGCTGGATTACGCGCTCTTCTCCCTGTATGCCGAGCAAATCCCTTTTTATATAGTCATCTATCGGAGTATCCTTCAGGTGGCTGAAATCCTGACCGAGCATTTCCCCTATCTTTTCGAGTTCTTCCTGGAATGTCTTTCTTACGAAAGGAGCCATGTAGAAGTCGAATGCAGGAATTGCCTGTCCTCCGTGCATCTCGTTCTGGACTGTTTCCATCGATATGCAGCCGAGGATGCTTGCCGTCTCTATCCTCTTTGCCGGACGGGATTCCCCGTGTCCTGCGAAAAATCCGTTTTTCAGGATTTTGTCCAGCGGGTGCTGGACACATGTAAGGCTCTTCGTCGGGTAGTAGTCCTTGTCATGTATGTGGATGTATCCGTTTCTTACGGCGTCCTTGACGTCTTCGGAAAGAAGGCATTCGTCAACAAAGGATTTGGTGGACTCGGAGGCAAATTTCATCATCATGCCCGCAGGTGTGTCTGCGTTCATGTTGGCGTTTTCCCTGGTGACATCCGTAGCCTGAGCCTCAATGATTTCCTTGAAAATTTCACGGGATTTCGCCTTGCGCGCCAAATTGCGCTGGTTGCGGTATGCGATGTATTTCTTTGCGACTTCCTTGCGCGGACTTTTCATGAGCTCCATTTCCACATTGTCCTGGATTTCCTCCACGCTCATGCTTTCAGCCTCGATTCTGGAGATCACTGCGGCTATTTCCGCAGCGAGTACGATGTCTTCTCCTTCTTCTGTCACGTCCATTGCCTTGAGGACGGCATCCACGATTTTTCTTTTGTCAAAGTCGACAATACGCCCGTCGCGCTTTATTACATGCTTTACCATAATCCGAGATTTTTATTGACGATTTTCAAATGGAAAACAAAGATAAGCCAAATATGCGGAGAGCGTCCGCTTTTCTCGGAAAAGTTATCAACAAAATGAAAAAATCCCTGTTAACTAATTGATTAACAGGGATTTTTGCCGTATTTTAGATTTGAAAACTTCAAAATTGAAAAACAAAGATGTTACTTGGGCTAACCGACCACCCAGACGAGGACATGCCGGTCGAAGGTGATGTATCCGAGTTCGAATTCTTCCTCATGCCCATCCTTGTGGATAAAGGTTGCTTCAAGTTCCCCTTCTCCTTTTGGGGTAAATTTTTCCACTTCGATCTGTTCTGCAAAATCTACCCTGCTTTGTGACATTCTCTTGAAGATTGCTTCTTTCGCACACCAGTATATCGCGAGCTGCTCGTTTTTTCTGTCGTCGTCAAGGTCTTCGATTTCTTCTTCGGAGAGAACCTTCTTTTCCACTGCGGAAAAATCACGGTCCAAAGATTCGATGTCTATCCCGAGATCTTCCTCTTCATGGGTGATTATCGCAACGTATTTGTCGGTGTGGGTAATGCTTATGTTTGTGATGCAGTTCTCGAGAAACGGTTTGCCGTTGTCGTGATGTCCGAGATATACCTTTTCGTCGAATATCTCGTTGAGGAGCGCTCTTACCGCAAGCCTCTGCTTCCGTTGGCTCTCGTTTTTGAGAAGGGCAATTTCTTCCATTTCATCCGAAGGTACGGAACTGATCTTCATCAGTTCCTCTTCAGTTTCCGTGATCTGCCATACCGATATTTCCGCTTTGTTTTCGAGGGTTTTCCTTAAATAAAGTCCCATATCTATGTTGTGGTTTTAACAGTCGTTTTTATGATGCCGGTTCTCTGAAACGGCGCGAACAATATATGTCCGGCATCTTGTGCAAGGTGTCGGAGTTTCCGTTGAATATGATGATTATGCAGTCCGCCAGCGGATCGTCAGACAATGAATCCGCTTCGGAGTTTTGATCTTTCAGTATAGGACTGGGAGGTTCCACTATGTCTTATGTATAATTGTTTCAAGGTGCAAATATACTCATTTTTTGGAATGCGGAGCAAAAGATTTTATTATCTTTGCGCAACACCGGGGAAATCCGGCCTGGAGCCTGCCATGGCATGGTGCCGGAACGGTGTCCGACAGGCTATTTGCAAACAAACATTAAATATAATGTATTATGGATTTTTTGACAAATGATAAATTGACCATCGTCGGGGCTGCCGGAATGATAGGTTCCAACATGGCCCAGACGGCACTCATGATGAAACTGACCCCGAATGTGTGTCTGTATGATCCGTTCGCTACAGGTCTTGAAGGGGTCGCAGAGGAAATGTTCCATTGCGCGTTTGACGGGGCGCAGATAACCTATACGACCGATATCAAGGAGGCTCTGACTGGGGCAAAGTTCGTTATTTCATCCGGCGGGGCTCCGCGCAAGCAAGGCATGACGAGGGAAGATCTCCTCAAGGGCAACTGCGAGATTGCGGAACAGCTCGGAAAGGACATCAAGTCCTATTGTCCTGACGTGAAGCATGTCGTGATCATCTTCAACCCTGCCGACCTTACAGGTCTGGTGACTCTGCTCCATTCCGGACTGAAGCCTTCTCAGCTCACCACTTTGGCTGCGTTGGATTCAACCCGTCTCCAGAGCGCTCTTGCAAAGGAATTCGGCGTACAGCAGTGCAAGGTTACAGGATGCCACACTTATGGCGGTCACGGCGAGCAGATGGCAGTGTTCGCATCGAAGGCTATGGTAGACGGCAAGCCGTTCACTGAATTGCTCGGCACGAAACTTCCTCTCGTAAGGTGGGATGAAATCAAAGGCGACGTCATTCAGGGCGGAAAGAGGATAATCGAACTCCGCGGGCGTTCTTCATTCCAGAGCCCGGCATACGTTTCCGTTGAAATGATCGCTGCCGCAATGGGAGGAAAGAAATTCGAGTGGCCTGCAGGCTGCTATGTCAACACTTCCAAATACCACAACGTCATGATGGCAATGCCGACCGTAATCGACGCAACCGGCGTGCACTATACCGATGTTGAGGGGACTGCCGAGGAAATGGCTGCACTGGATGCTTCGTACGAGCACCTCTGCAAGATGAGGGACGAAATCATCGACCTCGGAATCATTCCTGAAGTCGCTGACTGGAAGACGGTAAATCCGAATCTGTAAAAAATCAAAAAAAATAAAATATTTGATTTTTTCACTTTTCGGGGCGTTGTGCGAAATAAAATTCGCATGACGCCCCGAATCGGTTAAAATATTGAAATATTTTGCCAAAAATGTGAATTAGTGTGGTGAGATGCAATTTTTTGCGGATTTTGGATTGATAAAAATAATATTTATCTTGCATAGGTTTAACTAATCATTAATGTGCATGTTAAAGTCTTAAATTTCATCAGAATGTCACGTTCAATGAAAACGATATTGCCCTTGCATAAGGATAAGAGGTTCCTCTTTCTATCTCGATGGATGAGAATGTAGCAAGATCGTTGGCATACAAGGAAAGTCTCAATCTTTGCATCTTGGCTTTTTCTATCCACTTATATGGAAAATCATAATACAGCGAAACTGA
Organism: uncultured Bacteroidales bacterium; assembly: GCA_944326375.1. GTDB lineage: Bacteria > Bacteroidota > Bacteroidia > Bacteroidales > UBA932 > Cryptobacteroides. Next base: position 13,107 of record CALVDU010000166.1, read on the forward strand.
TGATAGATTCATTACATTGTTTTTTTGGACAAATCGGGTAGTTGCTTGTGTCCTTGTAGCTGAATCACCATAACCATTTCTGTATGGCGCAACCTGCCCTCTTTCAAACCAACGTCCGGAAAAAATCCGGCGATCAACATTATCCTCAATATTTACATTTTCTATTTTATTCACAAGCGTGGAATTGTATTGATAACCTCCGCCGTAAAAGGTGAATACGACGCTCAATCCAAATCCATGCAATTCCCCGTTCAAACCAAAATTTCCATTGTATAAAGGATCCGATGAACCACAATTAACGAGATTGGATGCGTTCCAGGTATTTGTTATATAGCCCTCCTTATCCAAAAAGATCTCATGTCCTAATATCGGGTCAATACCCAAAGACGGAACTGCCCAAATCGAATGCAACGGTACGCCATCGTAGTATTGTGTGACCGGCACCGTCATACTGTTATTATCTTGGGCATTCTGCTGTTGTTGTTTGTTGTAATTGGCAAGTGCCTCGGAAATTCTCAATACGCGATTATCATTGAACGCTATTTTCCCGAATACTGCCAAATATGATGTTCCGCTTTGGAAAATCCTATAATTAACGGAAGCTTCGATTCCTTTATTCCGCACTAAGCCCATGTTGTCAGTTACCGTGGAAAACCCGGTCGAAGGCAAAATGGAACGGCTGAAAGCGAGATTTTCAGTATCCTTGATATAGGCATCAAGAGTAACATCAACATGTTTCGTTCTTATATCCAAACCTACATTATAATCTGTATTCTGCTCCCACCCAAGAGTAGGATTCTCCATATTGCTTACGTAAGCACCCGTAAAGCCATTATAATAACTGTCAGAATAATATCTATATACAGCCAAAGAGTTGTTAGTAGTATAATTCTGGTTTCCTGAAGTTCCTACCGATGCCCTTAATTTGAACTGATGTAGCCAACTCCGAGCCCCTGACATGAATGGTTCATTATGGAGATTCCACGCAAGTCCAATACTCCAGAAATTCGCCCATTTGTTGTCAGTACCAAATACGGAAGACGCACTTGTTTTTCCGGTAAGGTCTACCATATAACGGTTTTTATAACTGTATCCACCGGTCAGCAGGAATCCAAGACTCCGGTTAAGTCCGTCTGCACCTGTCGGAACCCTGTCCGCAGCATACTGGCGTGCGAATATGATGCTGTTCATATTGCTGTTAGGAAATCCTTCTGTATAATGTGTTACCTCACTGTAGTTCATCGTTTCCAGCGAATATTGTCCAGTAAGGAACAAATCATGCGCACCTGCAAACGACTTGTTTACCTGAACGGAAATGTCCGCTGAAAGACTGGTGGATTTGCCGTTTGTCGCATTGTAAGTGCCTCGCGTAAGCCATACGTCATCTTGAGTTGCATTATTAACATCCACAAAAGATGAGTGGTCAGCTGGATAAAACTCTTCATTCTCGGTTTTCTTTGTATCAATTCCTAACCTACCTACGAATTTGATAAAATCCCATGGCTTATATTCAACATACAGATTATCTGTAAAATTAAGATAACCATCATATAATTTCGTATCCAATATAGCATCATACAAAGGATTGGCTATTGTCCTCTTTCTTTGTGTATATTGTCTGATAAGATTCCCGTTTTCATCGTAGGGAGAGAAATACGGATTCATTTTGGCATATGCGTCGAATGTTCCGTATGGAGAGTCTTCACTGTTTTTATAAGAAATACTCATTATATTTCTGAAAGACCAGTTTTTTATACGATACGACACTTGAACATCACCATTGATAACTTCACGGAAAGAACCTTTCATGGTCCCTTGATTATTGTTGTATGAGAATGCAGCCAAAGTCCTTAAGTCTTTTTCTCCCAATTCTACAGATAATGAATGTTGCTGACCTATTCCTAATCTGAGAGGTTTTGACAACCAATATGTACTTTCGCCTTCCAGTGCCTTGTGTAAACGTTCATAATACTGGTTCTTATAAAGAATCATCTCATTCGGAAATCCTGAATTATAAAAACTTTCCCTCCTCTCGACCTCCAACTTCTCCAAGGCATTGCAGAGATTGTAACTCGAAAGATCAGGCATATTCACATCCACGGAACCGACGTACGTCACGAGAGGCTTGTCCGAACGCAAGGCCTTCGTCTCAATGACGATGACTCCATTGCCCGCCTTAGTACCGTAGATGGCCTTCGCCGAAGCATCCTTGAGAATGGTGATGCTTTGGATACGGTTCATATCCATATCCTGAACCCTCTCCACCGTTGTCTCGAATCCGTCAAGGATAAACAGCGGCATATTCGCATCACTCACGAAATTACTTTTCAGAGAAGTGGTTTCCATGCCGAAAGAAGAAGCACCGCGCAGCTGCATGGACGCTATGGCATTAGGATTGGAGCCCTGCTCAAGATTGTCGAGAATCAGCAATGACGGGTCCAAATTCTTAAGAGACTGGAAAACATTCTGGTTTCCGACCCTTTTCAGATCATCCGCCGAAATAGTCTGGACGGCACCTGTAAAACTCTCGGCCTTCCTTTCATAAATACCAGTAACGACCGTTTCCGCAATTGCATTTTCGTCCGGCTCCATCTTTACCAAAGCCGCATCTCTGATGTTGACTATTTGTTCCTGATATCCCAAAAAAGAAAAATGTAAATCAGTAATCCTCGCATCTATGATAATGGCATAACGTCCGTCCTCTCCGGAGATTGTACCGGAACTCTTGTCTTCAGTAAATACAGACACTCCGGGCATCGGTTCCCCGTATTCGTCTACAACTACCCCAATGATGTTGCTGGTCTTCCTGCTCTGGGCTGAAATATCCTGGCTTCCTCCTACACAAAACAAGGACATGGCAATCGCCCCAAAAAACATTAAATATTTAAACATGCACATTAATGACAAATTTGCTGAAATGAAAAGATTTATAAAATATATTACTGTTTTTGCCATTTTGTCGCCTATGCTTTCTTCTTGCGACGAATGGCTGGAAGCGACATCCAATACCCAATTTCCGGTAGACAAGATATTTTCCACGAGAACAGGTTTCTATGAGGCATTGACAGGTGTTTATATCACTATGGGTGATAATTATGCGTATGGTGGTTCATATACATGGCGGGTCAATGACTTGACAGCTTTCCCTTATGTACTACAAGGTGCTACATATTATCAGGCTTTGCAGGGACACTCATATCATTCAATTTCTGCTGAAGATGAGTTAGAGGCAATGTGGAAACAGGGATACGAAACGATTGCAAATATCAATCTAATTCTTCGAGAATTGGATGAAAGGCGTGATGTCATAACATACGAACCTGAATATAATCTTATAAAAGGAGAATTGTTGGCTCTCAGAGCATATATACATTTTGATTTGATGAGGATGTTCGGGGTTTCGGAATGGAGTGCTGAAAACGCATTTAAGAAAACAATACCATACGTAACCCAATATAATAAGGAGCCTGAAATCCAAAGATCGTACGAAGAGACTGAACAAATGCTTCTTAATGATCTCAATACGGCAATCCAATGTTTGTCTGTTGATCCTGTCACGGGCAATACCCCGTCAGATTTTAACGAAATCGCCAATGCTGACGGATATTGGAACAATCGCAACAAACATTTGAATTATTATGCTGCAAAAGCATTGGCTGCAAGGATATATCAATGGAAGAATGATTTCGATACAGCTGCACAATATGCTCAGGAAGTGATAGACGGGGCCTTGGAAAGCCAATTGGTGGAATGGATTGACCCAGAGGCCATAATTTTGGCGGTAACCGATGATAACCGTGATTGGTCGTTTTCGTCAGAACATATCTTTTCTTTGGAAGTTACCCAATTGCAAAAGAATCTGAGTGCATATCTGTTGAATCTGAATGCTGATTACGGTATAAGGCTCGGGTCTGATTTGGTTTATAATCTACTTTTTATGCAGACAGATCAGTTCGGGTCAATTGCCGGATCTGAGGATGTCAGGGGGCCAGCTTTTTTATTGCGCTATGGTTCAGAAAGTTTTTCATGTTATAAATTGTACTGTTCCACATCTTATAATATCAACTACAGAAATAGGATACCGATGATCAAATTGTCTGAAATGTATTATATTATAACTGAAAAATTGATAAAGGACGGGAATAATGCCGAAGCTCTTGCAAAACTCGACGAAGTACGCTCTCATAGAGGTATTTCCGACACATTTTCAGAGGAATATTCTGCAGAAGAAGAACTGATGAAAGAATATTATCGCGAATTCATGTGCGAAGGTCAAGTCTTTTATTATTTGAAGCATACCAAATTATCTACAATGGTCTGGCCGGAATTTTATCTGACGGAAGATGATTTGATCTATCCTTATCCTCAGGACGAAATAGATTATGGCAGGGTTCAGGAATTATAACATTGTATTTTATGAAAACTTTGAAATCCATATTTTTATGTATACCGCTTGTCCTTATTGTATTTTCATGCAAGAAAGATGAGATAGACGTTTACAAAGTA
>CALVDU010000167.1 GCA_944326375.1 uncultured Bacteroidales bacterium
CGGCGACAGCAGCGGGGAACCACCTCTACCCATACCGAACAGAGCCGTTAAGCCCGCCAGCGCCGATGGTACTGCCCGGAAGGGCGGGAGAGTAGGTGGCCGCCGCTTTTAGAACAGAGGGGAGCAATCCGGACATCCGGGATGCTCCCCTTTTTTCATTGGCATATATTTGTTATTTTTGCGGACTCAAAGAATGATTATGAAACAGAAAGTGCTGGTTACGGGAGCGAACGGAATGCTCGCTTCGAATGTGATAGAGGAGTTGCTCGGGCAAGGCTATGAGGTAACGGGAACTGTCCGCCGCAGGGCATCTTACAAAGGGCCGGAATCCGGGGATCTGAATTTGGTCGAATGCGATTTCAAGGATAGTTCTGCAATGAAGGAACTCCTGAAAGGGTGCGACGCTGTCATTCATTGTGCGGCAATGCTTTCTCAGTCAGAGAGGGATTATTCCAAATTCCGGGAAGTAAATGTAGTCGCTACTGAAAATCTCGTGAAAATGGCCATAGCGGCCGGTGTCGGTACGTTTGTCTATGTCAGCACCGCAAATACTATCGGCTACGGCAAGGCAGAGGGGGCACCTATGGTCTATCCATATACAGCCTCAAATTATGCCATGAGCAAGGCGGAGAGCGAAAAGACCATATTGCCTTACAAGGACAGGATCAGGCTGGTAATTGCAAATCCTGCGTTCATGGCAGGGAAATACGGTACTGAAAAAGGCGCAAACCGTCTTTTCAATATGGTTCGCAAATCTCCTGTAGTATTCTGTCCTCCGGGAGGAAAGTCAATTCTTGATGTGACCGAGGCTGCCCGCGGAATGGTGCTTGCGATGCAATATGGACGTTCCGGGGAGAATTATCTCATAACGGGAGAGAATCTTACCTACAAGCAGATTTTCCGGCAGGCAGCGGAAAGCCTCGGCAGAAAGCCGCTTTTCATTTCCATCCCTGCCTGGGTGATGACTTTTGCCGGAAAGCTTGGAGATTTTCTTGCGAAGGCCGGTATAAATACCGACATGTCCTCTGCAACGCTTACGATGCTGAAAATCAACAATTATTATTATACCGACAAGGCAGCAAAGGAGTTGGGGTTCGTGCCGGCTCCTATTGATTTCAAAAAGGTGCTCGGAGTCGATGAATAGCGCGTCTGAATGAGCAGGCTCCTCTTTAGCGTTGCGGCAGGCCAAGACATTCCAGGATCCTGTGGAATATCTCCGTGTTGCGGTAAATGCCGGTGAAGTTTTCCGCCCCGGGACCGTATGCGAACAACGGTACAGGTGTGGGCGTATGGTCTTCTGTCATGTATTTTACCGTAATGCTGTGTTCGTCCTTGTCCCCGTCCACGATGACCATTCCTCCGGTTTCGTGGTCCGCCGTTACGATTACGAGTGTTTCTCCGTCTTCGTCGGCAAATTTGAGGGCTTCAGCCACGGCAAGGTCGAAACTCATGGTTTCGAGCACTGATGCCGGCAGAAACTTTGCGTGCCCTGCATAGTCTATTTTCGCTCCTTCTATCATCATGAAGAAGCCGTTTCCGTCGCTTGCAGCGTCCATTTTCCGCAGGGATTTGGCGGTAATGCCGGCAAGCATCCCTACAGTTTCTTCCGTGGCGGGTTTTCCCATCCGGTCATCTATGCAGATTTCTTTTGAGCCGGTTTCGTCGATGTCTTCAATGGCATCCGTAATTATGTACTGGTCATCCAGTTCATCGAAAAGATTTGTGCCGTCCGGTCTTTGCGAGAATGTCTTGTATTCACTTCCGCACAGGAATGTGAGGTGTCCGTCAGTAAGGCATGATGTGATTTCATATTTCATGTCCCTGTCTTTTGCATGGCCGTAGAATGCCGCCGGAGTGGCATCTGCGATGTTTCCCAGGGAAATGACACCGCATGCGGTGCCTTTTTCAGAAAGGATCTCGGTAATGGACGGTATCGGCTTGCCGTCGTCGGACATGGCAATTTTCCCGTTGGAATTAGGTGTGCCTGTCGCAATCGAACTTCCGGCACCGGCAGAGTCTGTCGTATATCTGTTTTTGGAATGCGTCTGTACGAAGGCTACCTTGTCCATATTGAACATCGAGAGTCCTCCGTTTACCGTGTAGGCGGAATAGGCTTCAGCGAGGCCCATCCCGTCGCCTATCATCAGGATTACATTCTTGATTCTTGCACTGTCAGAAAAAGCGTATTCAGGGACGTAAACCGGAAGAGGTTTGCTCAATTTCGTGTTTTCTGCCCAGAATCCTCCGAAATCACGTGTGGTCTTGTCGAGAAATTTGACCTTTGCCACGAAGTCACCCTTGGTTTCGGAGGTCAGCCTGAATTCCTGCGTGCCGGCATCCGCGAAAAATTCGCCGCAAGCCTTGACGTCTTCCGTGCAGATCATGTCCGCTCCAAGGTAGTTGAGCCGGTTCCAGGCCGTCGTGTTGTCCGGTGCACCGATGAACCTTATCGGCTTTCCGGACTTGTGGGCCTGCGCAATGGCTTCGATTACGGCCTTTTCCTCGTCGGGTTTCATTGAACCTTTCCCGTTCCAGGACGACAGTGCTGTGAAATCGCATCCTATCATGCCGATCCTTTTGTACTGTTCCTCCGTATAGTCCGCCCCAGGTTTGCCTTCAAAGGAAATGCAGGCGGCATATTCCGAAAATTTTTCTGGAGACGGAATGTTGCCGGTCACGAGTACATGCACGGCGTATTCGTTCTGCATCAGGTCAAATGCTCCGGGATATTTTGACAGCATCTTTTCAAGGGCTTTCAGAGTCTTTTCCCCGTCGGTGTCCTTGATGTCGAAAACCATCTGGATGCGGCTTTCCGTGCCTTTCCGTATTCTTCCTCCGTTGTCTCTGAAAAGACGGCTTACGGGTTCCATGTAAGTGCTTTCCAGGTTTCTTCCGCTGTCATCTGCAATCATGATGGTCTTGCCTTCCAGCACAATGTCGGCTTCAAATGAGGAGATTCCCTCCAGATAGGCTTCAAAGAACGGTATGTCCCTTTTGAAATCGTCCGTGGAATGGATTATAACCTTGTCCTGGCATACTGCCTGGAGGCAGCATATTGTGAATGCCGTCAATGAAAGTATGATTCTTTTCATGGCGCAATTTTGCGAAATTGTCGTTATTCTATGATTTCGTTTCCGTTAAAAAACAATTACGGCGGGCTTTTGTACTGCCCGCCGTAAATTGTCAGAACATTTCAGGGTCGTTGTTCTTCGGAGAACCTTCGCCGCCGTGACGAGGGCCGCGGGGTTTCCTGTCGCCGTTTCTCCTGTCATTGCGGCCACCTCCGTTTCCTCCTTTGCGGTCGTCCCTGCGAGGTCCGGCTGCAGGACGAGGTCTGCGCTCCGGCTCCACATAGCCTTCCGGCTTTTCCAGAAGGGCTTTGCGTGAAAGCCTCATCTTCCCTGTCTTCTCATCTATTTCGAGGAGTTTGACGTCGATTTCGTCACCTATGTTGACAACGTCCTCAACCTTGTCGGTCTTGCCCCAATTGAGTTCGGAGATGTGAAGCAGGCCTTCCTTGCCCGGAAGAATCTCCACGAATGCGCCGAATTCGAGGATGGAGACAACTTTGCCGTGATATACTGCGCCGACTTCAGGCACAGCGCAGATGCCGTTTATCCAGTCGAGAGCCTTGTCCATGGACTCCTTGCTCTCTCCGAAGATGTCCACGATCCCTTCGCCGTTCTCTTCGTTGATTGTAATCGTGGTGCCGGTCTCCCTCTGAATCTTCTGGATGACTTCTCCGCCTTTTCCGATGACGGCCCCGATGAAGTCGCCAGGGATTCTGATCTGGACGATGCGAGGCACGAACGGCTTGTAGTCTTCCCTCGGCTCGCTGATGCACTTCATCATTTCGCCCATGATGTGGAGCCTTCCGAGGCGTGCCTGTTCAAGGGCCTTTTCGAGCACATCGTATGAAAGTCCGTCGACCTTGATATCCATCTGGGTGGCTGTGATGCCGTCTTTTGTTCCGGTCACCTTGAAGTCCATGTCCCCGAGGTGGTCTTCGTCGCCGAGGATGTCGCTGAGGATTGCGTATCTGCCGTTAGGATTTTTCTCGTCAGTGATGAGACCCATTGCGATTCCGGCTACAGGTTTCTTGATTTTCACGCCGGCGTCCATGAGGGCGAGGCAGCCAGCGCATACGGTTGCCATGGATGACGAACCGTTGGATTCGAGGATGTCGGAAACTACGCGAACTGCGTACGGGTTTTCCGGAGCAAGCGGAACCATCGGCTTGAGAGCCCTCCATGCGAGGTTTCCGTGTCCTATTTCGCGACGTCCGACGCCTCTCTGGGCCTTTGCTTCGCCGGTAGCGAACGGCGGGAAATTATAGTGGAGGACAAACTGTTCAGTCTTCTGAACGAGGACTTCATCCAGTTCCTTCATGTCGAGTTTTGTGCCGAGGGTCACTGTCGAAAGTGACTGGGTTTCTCCGCGGGTGAAGATTGCGGAGCCGTGTGCGAACGGAAGATAGTCGGTCTCGCACCAGATAGGGCGGATTTCGGTGGTGGAACGTCCGTCAAGGCGCACTCCTTCGTCGAGGATGAGGTTCCTCATGGCAGCCTTCTCCACGGCGTGGTAATACCTTTCCACCATCATTTTCTTTGCTTCCCTATCCTCTTCCGGAAGTGTCTGGTAGAATTCTTCCTTCAGGGCATCGAAAGCGTCGCTCCTTTCGTGTTTCGCGGAGCCTGATTTTGCGATTGCGTAGCACCTGTCGTAGCAGAATGCCTCAACTGCCTTGCGCAGTTCTTCGTCATTTTCTTCGTGGCAGTATGTCCTCTTTACGGTCTTGCCGGCTTCCTCCATGAGTTCCATCTGCACCTTGCAGTGTTTCTTGATTTCCTCATGGGCGAATTTGATTGCCGCAAGCATTTCTGCCTCGCTGACTTCCTTCATTTCGCCTTCGACCATCATGATGTTGTCGTATGTGGCCGCAACCATGATGTCGAGGTCGGCGTTCTCCATTTCGCTGAAATTCGGGTTGATTCTGAATTCCCCGTTTATCCTTGCCACCCTTACTTCGGAAATCGGGCCTCCGAACGGAATGTCACTGACTGCGAGAGCGGATGATGCCGCAAGTCCTGCGAGTGCGTCAGGCTGAATGTCCTTTTCGGCAGAAATGAGGTTGATGGTCACATATACTTCTGCGTGGAAGTCTTCCGGGAACAGCGGTCTCAATGCCCTGTCAACGAGCCTTGCGGTAAGGATTTCCGAATCGGAAGCCTTGCCTTCCCTTTTCATGAAGCCTCCCGGATACCGGCCTGCCGCTGCAAATTTTTCCTTGTAATCCACCTGAAGCGGCATGAAATCCACGTCTTCTTTTGCATCTTTTGCGCAAGTGACGCATGCAAGGAGCATCGTGCCCCCCATTTTTACTACTACCGAACCGTCAGCCTGTTTCGCCAATTTCCCGGTTTCAATTTCGATTGTCCTTCCGTCGGACAATTCAATCCTTTTGTTGATTATGTTCATGAAATCTTTTTCAGTCCGCCTCCCCCTATTGGGAGTTGATTAATACTACTTTTTCCTTGTTACTGCTTTATATGCTGTCCGGGTGGCGGCCGCGGGCTGATGTTTTGTTAGCCGGTCCGGGAGTCTTTTCCTGTATGAAAAGAGGTAATCCTTTTACAAAACAGGGGTGACCAAGTGATTGATCACCCCTTCTTTTCCTGCAACTATGATTATCGGCGGAGTCCCAGCTCCTTCACGATGTTTCTGTATCTCTCGATGTCCGTTTCCTTGAGGTAGTCAAGGAGGCGGCGTCTCTTACCTACGAGTTTCAGAAGGGAAAGACGGGTAGCAAAGTCTTTCTTATGGGTCTTCATGTGCTCGGTAAGGTGAGCGATACGGTAGGAAAATAGAGCAACTTGACTCTCAGGAGAGCCGGTGTCCGTATTAGACTTTCCGTACTTCGCGAAAATCTCTTGCTTCTTGTCAGCCTGCAGATATTCAGCCATTTTGCAAAAAGATTAAATAAAAATTAATAAAAAATTACAGATGAAAATTCCCGTTCGGAAATTTTGCGGTGCAAAGTTATTGATAAAATCCGATTAAACAAATATTTGACGGATAAAATGATTTTTACATTTTGCGGGATAGCCCCTCATTATTCATTGCCAGGACTGAATTTTGCCCATGTCGTCAATTATAAACGCTTTACGGCAGTCAAGAAAGGCCATGCCGAGGTTTTCCGAGATGCAGTGTTTTTCCAGTTGGGTGTGTCCTACGACTCCGAATCCAAATCCGATGTTATGCTTACCGTCCCATTCGCGTGCGTCTGCCCAGACGATTGAGCCGTATTCAGAGTCCAAATATCCTCTCCAACGGGAGGCTATTCCCAATGACATGAGGATGTCCGGATTGTTGGCGCTATATGCGCTGTTGAATTTTTCGACAATATTATACTCATTTGCTTCGCTGCCGAAGCAAAGTCTTGCATATCTTTGGTTTATGCCGGCATGTGAGAATATGAAATGCCTTCCGTTTACTGTTGCCTCATCTGCAAGCCGGAACAAGTCCCTGTTTGTCACAAAAAGATTTCTGATTTCTTCAAAGTTGCCATAGTCAGTGCGGCATTCACAGATGGAAGTCGAGATGGCATAAGTACAGTCATGGTTTCCCAGAAGAAGGGTTATCCTGTCGGGATATTTCTTTTTCAACTCTATTATCTCTTCAAATATTCCTATGGCTCTTCTGTTTACAACATCAGGCTCTCTGCCCTCAAATTCATAAGGATAAGGGTCAAGATAATCCCCGAGGAATATGACCCTGGCCCGGCTGTTTTCCAGTGCATCATGAACCGGTTCTCTCCAAAAAGTTCTTCCATGAATATCCGGGATTACCATTATCCCGTATGATGCCGCACATATCTTTCTTGACAGAAGCGCAATTACCCTGTCCACTTCATCTTTCTTGCTGTCGTCAAACAGTATCAGAGAGTCTTCTTTGCCGTTTGCAAAAAGAATTTCTTCTTCCGCATGCAGCACATAATCATCTATCCAGCAGAAATCTGATGAGAAATCGATGGCCTCGGTTTTCAATGTCCGCCAATCCGTCGGCTTCACTTTCTTCAACAATTCAATGTCTTCTTCATCCAGATATTCTGACAGATAGTCAATGGCAGGTTGCGGGTCTCCTTTGCAATGTGTCGTGAGCCAATGGCAGTCAAAATTGGAAACCGCAAATGATATCAATTCATGTACATTATCCACAGGAGTGTCTTCCCTGCCTTTCAGCAACACCCCGTCAATGTCGATGTAAAGTTTCCGTTTCATTTGATTGCCTCAAGATGTAAATTACCGTCAATTCATGACTTTTGATGGTGCGACCGGGAATCCCGTCGGGTTTGCCTGCATGGCCTCTGAACGGTGCTTTTCTTTCATGAGCCGCCTGTACACCTCATGCTGCTTCCCTATTGCCTCAAATAACATCTGTAAGTAATGTGGAAAGAACTTGTCAAAATCAGACTGTGAGCTCACCAAAGACCCCACAGAAAACTGTATGACATCACTCTTGTCCTCGTCTTCAAGAAGCAGTATCTTCACCATAAAGTTTTTGTCCATCACAGATATCGCAGCCTCTTTCATGACTGCCATGTCCTCTTCTCCAGACAGGACAAAATTAATATAAATCATAAATCTTGCCGAGTCGTAATACACGAAATAATTATACCCCTGTATCTTGAACAAAATCCAATTGTCATCCTGTTTCTGGGGGAAGTATCCTTCTTTTCTGATGGCATCGGCAACATACTGCATAGTCAGTTTTCTTTCTGGCTCACGACGCTTTATCATCTGCACGCGGGCCAGAGCCAGGAAGGCCGCAACTGTGCCTGCAATGCATAATGTTAAAAAGGTCCAATTTAAAGCGAATGACCAATCCCGCATGAAAAAAATCGGGGCAATCCATATTATGAGTATAATCAGCCCAAGGACAGCGGCTGCTGTCTTGAAATTATGCTCTTTATTCAGATATCTTTCAACCTCGACCTCCCGCTCATCCGCACGGAGATTTCTGCACGACCCGTCAAAATCGCCATATTCCCCGGTCAGACCGCACACCAGCCCTCTTTCTTCGTCCATTTTCCTGTTCAGGCAGAGTGAACAGTACTTTACCATTTCTTTTCTTGTCATTTCCCGTTGTTTTTTGACGGTTTTGTATCAGAAACATATATTTGAATATCCGGATACTCTTTTCTGATGTCCCCAAGCCATAAGGCATTTTGCTGGCTGTCAGATATTATTAGAGTTTTAAGTGGATTTGCAGAACAATACAATTCATAAAGTTCAAGGCATTGACTTACATCCAAAAGTTCCAACTTATTATTGCTACAATTCAGAGATTCAAGACTTGAACTTAAATTCAAAAATTCTATCATATTATTGCTGCAATCCAAGTATTCAAGACGTGAATTCAGATATAGTTCTGTCAAATGATTATTTCTGCAACATAAGTTTTTCAATTTCTTGTTTTTCTCGACATCAAGGCTGGTGAGCCTGTTGTCATGGCACAGCAATCCATACAATGAAGTATTTCTGCTTACATCAAGTTTTTCAAGTTCATTGTCGTGACACCACAGAACAGTCAGTTTTGGATAGTGACTTAGGGTAAGAGAGTCAACTATAAGACCATTATGACCGCAGTTCAGATGCGGAGAACCTAGGATATAATACTCTATGGCATCTTGCCTTCTAAATATTTTTGCTGCTACTATGGCTCTGGACCCCATTTCTGTCATCTCATCCCTATGACGATTTTCTATTATTTCTTTCTCGCTTTCATATCTCAAAAGCATATAGATGAGTATACCCGACAGAACGATAATGACTATGATCAATATAATGTTGCACATTGGTTAATTTGTATAATGCCTCAATCCATTGGCGGAGTGTCAGTTTCCCACTTTGTCAACTGTTTTAGCATATTGTATGACACACTATGCAGGAGGGTTGCCGCAAATGTTTGTTTCTATTTATATATACCCGGCAATCATGAAATGTAAACAGGATAACGGCTTTTTTGAAAAAGTTGTCGGATGCAAATCATTCGAGGGCCCACTATCCTTTTCTAAAAGCCATTATCAGGTAGTATATTAGCATCATTGCGCCAAGAATGACAAAACCGATTAATATTGTTGGCAGAATCTCTATCAGGCATACGACTACCTGAACAACGAATATTATTAAGGCCACAACAGCCAAAATGCCGATTAATACATATAATACGTATTTCATGATTTAAAATCCTTACATGTCATATGAATAGTTACCGCTTTTATCAGCTATAAACCATGCATTTCCAGCTATTTTAAGTCTATATACATTTAGGTGTGTGGATTTTAATTCGGAATCTAACGAAATAGGTATATTTCCTATTGATTTGTATCCATTTTCATAAACAATTACCACGGCATCATCAGTAACACAACTAGTCCAAACGCCGCCATAAGCATCCATTCCCTCGGCAATCCAATTTTGAATATTAGAGTTTGAAGCAGATATATAATTGGTTGATATTGCAATCCAATCTCCAGCATCATTAAATGAAACGGATAATATGACTTCTCCATCCGAGTTCCATTGTCGTAATTTTTTCTCTAAACTATATGGAATATTATTCCACCTAATACCATTATTCCCATATAGTATCAGCCATCGTCCATTTTCAGTCAGCTGTACATCGTCTATCAGCTCTCCTTGTTCATTCAACTCATGTAAAGCATTCGTTAAATCAGTGGGACACCCATCGGCAGCCCATCCATTATCGCCATATAGCATTAAGTCTCCGTTGTATTTGGTTATTGCCACATTTTTACATTCTCCATGAAAAGAAATCTGCTTCTTTATATAGTTTCTATCACGTGGCTGAGCCCCCATATAGGTATAGTTCACCAATAGCAATAACATTGAAATTAAGTAAGATAAAGTTCTCATAATACATTAAGTGATTTAAGTTAAATAAACCTTCCAACCCCAACTCCAAAAGTGGAATCCATATAAAACAAAGAAAGCGTGGAACTGCAATATATGATATTAGGGAAGTCTAATAAAGACCAAAATGAAAAAAAGAGCTAAACAAGTGCAAATATAATCATTGATATACTGTATTTTATGTGGTATCAGATTCGGGAATAACTTTTTAATTTGTCTTAATCCGTTGCAAGTTTCTTCGGGATATAC
>CALVDU010000168.1 GCA_944326375.1 uncultured Bacteroidales bacterium
CCCGGATCCTGGCAATCATCGAAACCAGACCGTTTGCCCTCGTAGGGGAAAGGTTTTCCTTCAATCCGAGCCTGTCGATTACCGAGAAATCGGATGAGGCGATTTCCTCCGGGGTCCTCCCCGAATAAATCTTTATCAGCAACGATATTATGCCCTTTGTAATGATAGCATCGCTGTCTGCATTGAAGAAAAGCTTTCCATCTTTAAGCGAACAATCCAGCCATACTCTTGATTGACAACCTTTTATAAGCTTATCATCTGTCTTCTCCGCGTCCGGATATTCATTAAGCGCCTTCCCGAGCTCTATGAGATATTCATACTTGTCAAGCCACTCGTCAAACAGAGAGAACTCGTCAATTATCTCATTTTCAACTTCTTGCAATGTCTTTTCCATATTCTTGTCATCGCAGCATTCCTGCCGCCTTTTCCAATGATTCCATAAAATACTCAGCCTCTTCCATAGTGTTATAAGGAGCAAGCGAAATCCTCAGCATCCCCGACACGCCGAACCTGTCCATAAGGGGTTCAGCGCACATCTGCCCCGAACGCACGGCTATGCCCATCTTGTCGAGAAGCAGAGCCAAATCCTCATGGTGCACCCCGTCTATCGCAAACGAAAACAAAGGAATCTTTGCGCTCTTGTCAGCCGGATTTCCGAAGAGCCTGAGTCCAGGAAATGAAACAAGTTTCTCCCAAAGGTATTCTTTCACCTCGTCTTCATACTTCCTCATTCCGTCATCTTTCCTCACCGCTTCCGCAAATTCAAGGGCAGGCTTCAGCGTCGCGGCACCAGCCATATTCTGCGTCCCAGCCTCAAATTTCAGAGGCAATTCGGCAAAGGTGGTACCGGAAAATTTCACGGTCCCGACCATCTCTCCCCCGCCCATATAAGGAGGCATTTCGTCCAGCCATTTCCGTTTTCCGTAGAGAACGCCTGTTCCCGGAGCGGCATAAGCCTTATGCCCGGAAAAGACATAAAAATCACAATCCAAATCCGCCACATCCACGTCGCAATGCACAATGCCCTGCGCACCGTCAATGAGAACAGGAATACCTTTGGAATGGCATATCCTTACTATTTCCTTTACGGGATTGACTATGCCGAGTACATTCGAGACATGAGCCACTGCCACGAGCCTTGTCTTTTCGCTGCACAACTGGTCAAGGGCTGCCAAATCAAGAGTCCCGTCGTCCTTTACAGGGACAGGCTTCAGCACCGCACCTTTCCTTTGGCAGAGCAATTGCCACGGGACAAGGTTTGAATGATGCTCGGCTTCCGAAACAAGGATTTCATCCCCTTCCTTCACGAAGCGTTCGCCGAAAGAAAATGCCACGAGATTTATGGAGGCTGTCGCCCCTGAAGTGAACACGATTTCTTCCCTGCTGCCGGCTTTGATATGGTTCTTCACGGCATTCCTTGCTTCCTCGTATGCTTCCGTCGCCTCATCCGCAAGCCTGTGCACGGCACGGTGAATATTCGCATTCGAGACTGTGGTCATTTCGTTCCATTTGCTGATGACGGAAAGCGGACGCTGCGAAGTGGCTGCATTGTCGAAATACACCAGTTTCTTGCCGTACACTTTCCTGTCCAGAATCGGAAACTCTTTTCTTATGTTGTTTATATCCATATTCTAAAATTCAAGAGCGCAAATTTAATAAAACAAATTGCATCCTATCTTGTTTTTGTCAAAAAACGGAACATTGTCATTCCTCAGTGGAGGACTCAGCTGCCCGTCATTCCGACCGAAGCGGAGGAATCTGTAAATTCTACTCACCAATAATATCGCAAAAGTTTCTATTTTTGCATCATTATTATCCACAAAACAATGATAGACTACATCAAAGGCGAAATCATCGAACTGAGTCCGGCGGAAATGACTCTTGAAAACAACGGAATCGGATACAAAATTCTTATTTCGCTCCAGACATTTTCCATGCTGGAGGGTAAAAAGGATGCCATAATTTATATTCATCATTACCTTCGGGAAGACGAAGAACTGTTCTATGGTTTCGGGAACAAGGACGAAAGGGAACTCTTCAGACTGTTGATAGGCGTTTCGGGAATAGGAGCCGCCACTGCACGGATGATGCTCTCCTCCCTCTCCTCCGAAGAAATCCGCAATGCAATCATTGCCGAAGACATCAACAAGATAAAAAGCATCAAGGGAATCGGCCTTAAAAGCGCACAACGTCTCATACTTGAACTGAAAGACAAAGTCCTCAAAGGCGGAGGTGCAGACATGCCGTCTCTGATGAACCAGGCAAACAGCGCAATCGTGGAAGAAGCCACAACCGCCCTTGTCATGCTTGGTTTTACAAAAGCAAATGTACAGAAAGTGATTTCATCAATCCTGAAAACAGATCCTAACATCAGTATAGAATCACTGATAAAAACAGCATTGAAGAAACTTTAATGTTCCACGTGGAACAAAATTCAATAAAAACCTATACAAATGTCACTCTGGAGAGTTATACTTGCAATACTTTTCCCGCCGCTTTCCGTAATAGACAAAGGCTGCGGATCATTTCTGATAGTATTCCTGCTGACACTTGCAGGCTGGATTCCGGGCATAATCGCCGCCCTGATAATTCTCAACAAAAATTAATTCTCGTCCCGACCGTAGCGGAGGGACCTGCTTATCTAATCAGCAGATTCCTCCACTCCGTGCTCCGCACTCTGGTCGGAACGACAGTGCAACGCAACAGACAGCCTGTGCTCCTTCAAAACGCCGGTGCGTCAGAGTGTGCCGGATGCAAGGCAAAACCTACTCGCCGGAGCGGCAAAACGGGTTGGATGCAAGGCGCACGAAGACGAGGCAGGCGCAGCATACTGGGCGTATGTGAGCACTGCCGAATCGAGTGCAACGCAGCAGACAGCCCGTTTTCACGCTCTGGATTAGCGGCCGAAGTAGATAAGAAGCACTGAAATATCCGCCGGAGAAACCCCGGAAATCCTCGAAGCCTGCGCTATGGTCTTCGGAGAATATCTTTTCAGTTTTTGGCGACATTCAATGGACAGACTCTCCACCTTGTCGTAATCGAAATCATCAGGAATGGAAAGATTCTCCAGTCTCATTATCTTCTCCGCAAGTTTCCTCTCCCTCTCGATATACCCCTTATATTTGATTGAAATTTCAGCAGACTCCAACAACTGGTATTTGTAGAAATCATCTATCCTATTTTCGAACTCAGCAGAATTCAATGACGCCACAGGATATTCAGTATTGAAGAACAGAACATACAAAGCATCGATATAGGAATTACCGGGACAAGAGGAGTCAGAAGAAAATTTCCGCATTTCCTTATAAGACCTCTCCCCTGACAACAAATCCCCATACTTCACATTGCCGGACACGAACACATCCATCGGACAACTGAAAATATCCTCGCCCAAATTCGCTTTTATTGTTCCACGTGGAACAATATTTATCAGACTGTGTACTGAAACCTGCGGTCTGGACAAGATGTCTGAAATCCGTCTTCTGGAGTCAACCGAAGCAGAGTTGACTGATTCCAAATAAGGATTCAACGCATCTGCCTTCAAAGAAGTTGTTTCAAAAAAATCTCTCAACTTTTCGGCAGACTCATATTTCCTCATAGTATAGTCATACCTGAACTTGTCTGCAAGCCCCAATTCAAAAGACTTGGGCGTAAGCCTCAGGTCGGCATTGTCCTGCCGAAGCAGAATCCTGTATTCAGCCCTTGACGTAAACATTCTGTAAGGTTCATCGACACCTTTTGTAATCAGATCATCAATCAGAACTCCGATATATGCCTCGTCCCGTTTCAAAACAAAAGGTTCTTTTCCGGCACATTTCAGATGCGCATTGATTCCGGCGACAAGTCCCTGGGCCGCGGCTTCTTCATACCCGGTAGTACCGTTTACCTGACCGGCAAGGAACAAGCCTTCCACAACCTTCGACTCAAGCGTAGCATGAAGTTGAACCGGATCGAAGTAATCGTATTCCACAGCGTAAGCCGGTCTGAAGACTCTCACATTTTCCAGGCCCTCTATCTGATGAAGCGCATCCATCTGCACATCCAAAGGAAGCGACGAAGAAAAGCCCTGCAGATAATATTCATTGGTATGCCTACCCTCCGGTTCGAGAAAAAGCTGATGAGAATCCTTGTCGGCAAATGTCCTCAACTTATCCTCAATACTCGGACAATACCTCGGCCCTATACCTGTAATCTTTCCGGAAAACAGAGGCGAATCAGCAAAACCGCTTCTCAATGTCTCATGTACTTTTTCATTTGTATGGACAATGAAGCACGGCAGCTGAGGTGTCCCGTTCTGCGCCGTAGAAAGATAAGGAAGATATGAAAACCTGTCGGGAAATTCATCCCCGGTCTGTGGCTGCAGTCCAGAAACATCAACCGAAGAAATATCTATCCTCGGAGGAGTACCGGTCTTCATCCGCCCCGTCGCTATGCCGGCAGAAACAAGTTGAGCGGTCAGGCCATAAGAGGACATCTCCCCTATCCTGCCTCCTTCAAAATCTGCCTTTCCTATAAAAAGACGTCCGTCGAGAAAGGTTCCTGCGGTCAGAATAACCGTCTGAGATTTGAAAATTGCCCCTGTCATCGTACGGCAGCCCGCAATTTTTGAATTCTCAAAGAGGAAAGACGTCGCAATATCTTGGTAAATATCTAATTTACAATTAGTTTCGAGGATTCTTCGCCAATTCAGCGAAAACTGGTTTTTGTCGCACTGCGCACGCGGGCTCCACATTGCCGGCCCTTTTGACCTGTTTAGCATCCTGAACTGGAGGGTTGAAGCGTCCGTGACTATGCCCATATATCCTCCAAGAGCATCTATCTCCTTGACAATCTGACCTTTGGCTATACCGCCCACAGCAGGATTACATGACATTTGGGCAAATTTGTTCATATCCATCGTTATCAGCAGCACTGACGACCCCATGTTTGCCGCAGCCATGGCAGCCTCACAGCCGGCGTGTCCGCCGCCGATAACTATAACGTCATATCTCTTTTCCATAATCCGTCCGCAACACATTATTGTACGTGCTCCAACAACGACAGGTAATAATCCTCCTTCTTCCTCATAAGTTTCTTTTCATCTTCGGTATGGTCGTCATAACCTATCAGATGCAGAAGACCATGGACAATCACCCTGCTCAACTCATTGTCGAATTCCGTCCCGTACTCCCTGGCATTCTCCCTTACCGTATCCACGCTTATGAAAAGATCTCCGGACAACACATCTCCTTCGCAATAATCAAAAGTTATAATGTCAGTAAAATAGTCGTGCCCCAGAAACTTGTTGTTGACATCCAGAATATAATTGTCTGAACAGAAGATAATAGACAATTCACCTATTTTCCTGATTTCGCTTTCAGCCACTATTTTGAGCCAACGGCGTGTCCGCGTCCTGTATTTGAAAGAAAAGGAAGTATCCTCAAAATGATAAGAGACCATAATGAATCCTAATTTTATGCAAATCTACAACTATTAAAGAAAATATTTGAAATAAAAATTATTATTTATAACTTTACCCGATGAAAAATCGCAATCTAAAAAACTAACAATAATGGAAGTAAAAAAGACAGAGAAGGCGAGTCTGGAAAACAAGAGGCTTCTCTTTATAGAAATCGGACTCATCATAGCCTTGGCAGGCGTGTACGTCGCATTTGAATGGCAGACCGAAGAGCAGCAGGTGGCCGAACTCGAGGATACCACTCAAATAATAGAAGTGGAAGAAATCCTCCCTACCCATCAGGACACGCCTCCACCTCCACCATCCGCACCTAAGATGCCGGTTCTTTCCGACCAGATCGACATCGTGGATGACGAGATCGTAGTCGACGACAACCTGTTCATCAACCTTGAAGACGATGTTAACATGGGTGTTGAAATCATGGACTACGTGGAAGGTGCAGTAGAAGAAGAAGTTATTGAAGAAGAGGCTATTCCGTTCCAGTTGGTGGAAGAGAAACCGTCTTTCATGGGTGGAGACGCCAATGCATTTTCAGTATGGGTCAACCAGCATCTCGAATACCCTGAAATCGCAAAGGAAAACGGCGTGCAGGGACGAGTAACCCTCCAGTTCACCGTAGAGACTGACGGCAGGGTGACCAACGTGAAAGTGCTCAGGGGCGTTGACTCTTCTCTCGACAACGAAGCGGTAAGGGTTGTTTCAAGTTCTCCGAAATGGACTCCTGGAAAGCAGAGAGACCGTGCAGTACGTGTTACCTACACATTCCCTGTAGTATTCCAGTTGCTGTAAACACAAGGAACAAAATTATATTGGACGGTAGCCTGAATTTCGGGTCACCGTCCTTTTTGTATCAAAGCCGGGCAGGCACAATCAATGAAAACCAGTATGGAAGAAACAAAAGAAAAGGCAATATTCGTCGGAGTGATAAAGCAAGGCGACGATGAAAGGCAGATAAACGAATATCTCGACGAACTCGAATTTCTGGCAGAAACAGCCGGGGCCGAGGGCGTAAAAAAGTTCGTGCAGAAAGTCGACAAGCCCGACACCAGGACATACATCCGCAGCGGAAAACTAGAAGAAATAAAACAGTTCATAGCGGAAAACGAAATCGACGTCGTAATCTTCGACGACGAACTCTCCCCTACCCAACTCCGCAACATAGAAAAGGAACTCAACATAAGAATACTCGACAGAACCAATCTGATACTCGACATTTTCGCCCAAAGGGCAAAGACCGCATACGCAAAAACACAGGTGGAACTGGCACAATACCAATACCTTCTGCCTCGACTGACAAGGATGTGGACTCACCTTGAGCGTCAAAAGGGAGGTATCGGAATGAGAGGTCCGGGAGAAACGCAGATTGAGACCGACCGACGCATCATCCAGGACAAGATAGCCAAACTGAAGGAGCAGCTGAAGAAGATAGACAAGCAGATGGCTTCCCAAAGGGGAAACAGGGGATCACTCGTGCGCATTTCCCTCGTGGGATATACCAACGTAGGAAAAAGCACACTGATGAACATAATTAAAAAAAGCGACGTGTTCGCAGAAAACAAACTCTTCGCCACCCTTGACACGACCGTCAGGAAAGTCGTGATAGAGAATGTCCCGTTCCTGCTCAGCGATACGGTCGGATTCATCCGGAAACTCCCTACACAACTCGTGGAAGCATTCAAGAGCACGCTGGACGAAGTGCGCGAAGCGGACATCCTGATGCACGTCGTAGACATATCTCATCCCAACTTTGAAGAGCATATAAAGGTAGTGGAAGAAACCCTGAGGGACATAAACGCCATAAACAAGCCTATTTTCGTCGTTTTCAACAAGATTGATGCATACCGGCATGAAGAATACGACGAGTTCTCCCTCGAGCCCAAAAAGCCGGAAAACTACACTCTCGAAGAGTTCAAGAACAGTTGGATCGCAAAGGAAAACAGCCCGTGCATATTCATTTCGGCCAAAAACAAAACCGGAATCGACAAGCTCCGTTCAGACCTCTACAAGATGGTCGCCGAAATCCATGCAGGACGCTATCCTTTCGACAATTTCCTGTGGTAAAAGTTCTGTTTTTCCAACAATGCACGGATAAACTCACTCGTATAGGCATCGGCTGTCAGACGATTGGAAAATCCTTTGGCATAGACAGCATCAATATAGCGGGACAGTCTTTCTCTGATTTCCGCTGCGATTTCTGCACTATCTTGCCTGATCCTGTCTTCTAAATCTTTTGAAATCTGCTCTTTGGACTGCAGCAACTGCTGACCTACCATCAGTTTACGTGCCTTGGCATACAGCATGGCATTGTCTATGGCAATACCGTCGATTTCAATGATGCACTCTGCAAAATTTAAAAGGAACCTGCCGATTTCTGCAAGACCGTCATCGCACGCTCTCTCTGCAAGGGCGCAGACCTTGTCCGTATCGAAAATGTCAGCGAGGGAAAAGTCGGTAATGACCGGAACCTTCTTGGCAAACAAGGACAGGAAGCAGTTAATCACATATTTCTTGAAGGTCGACAAGTTATGATTGGAGATGACAGGGATTAATGCAGCGTCAGGAATCCTGCAATAGTTGACAGACGCAATCCCGTAAACTTCGCATATCTCCTCGTATGAATCGAAAAATCTGTCGGACAGGCCTTCCCAATTTTCCGCATCTTTGTTCGTACACATTTCCGAGACGCTACATTCTCTCGCATAATCGATTGACTCGTCATCAAGTATCGGATAATGCAGGGCAAGAATATAGTCGTCTGCATCAAGATTGATATTCTTTTTCCAGCACTTGTCATATATATACCTGAACTCCGTCGTATCAGCAAGGAGATTCTCCGCAATTCTATGGTCAGTCCGGCTGTCCGAGCCCAGCTGAACATAATACTCCCTGACATTTTCGAGCCGCCTCTGCAGCAGGTCGTATGCTGACTTGAATGAGTCCACGATATTGTTGACTGTCTCTTCATTCGGAAAATATTTGTTCAGGAAACCGATGAGGGTTTCCGCCAATGAAATCGCATCATCATAATATGTGCTGTCCGTACAATAGGCGTACAAATCAATATTGAACAGCAGGACTTTGGTGCTCACTACAATCTGAATGGCGTTGTTCGGCGAATTGTCGGCATCATAAAGTTCTCCGGCATATTTGAGAGCTTCCTTTGAATAATGCTCAGCATCATCATTGTCCATCTGTCCGAGAAGCAGGGCGGCAGTCGAGGTCCCGAGATATGCGGCCCTCAACGAATCGTATGACTTGTCGCCTGTGCTGTAGTACTGTGTCAGATGATAGGCAAACTCGACGGCAAGATTAGCCGCTTCAATATAATCCTGATTCTGGAATGCTACTTCCGCCTTGACTTTCAAGGGAATAAATTGTTTGATGTCATCCACGTCCATAATGCTGAAAGTTTTGAAATTGTCTATAAATGTAGTCAAATTATATCATCCTGAAAAATTCATCCGCAAGTTCTGCATCGCCGTGCGACAAATGGTATTTTGCAAGATTGCCTGCGGCTATTGAGACGGATGTACGGCTTTCCTTAGAGGGACAGACCTGCTGACGCCGCAAAGCGACATCCATAAGTATCTTATTATATTTCAAGAAATTACTATCGTCTCCGGACTGTTTTATGAACAGGATTGCCTCCTCCAACATAACGCACATCGACTTCATGGCATCATCAGACAGGGCGTCAGACGCGAAGTCCGTCCTCTCTATCACAAAATCAATTATTTCAAGCACATTATGCAGGTCATTGGCGAACATGTTATGCAGGATTTGTATAAGCAGTTTTGCAACTGCCAATATCCTCTCTTCCGGAGAAAGTGCAGCCACAATATTGCAAATCAATACCTTGGCATTTTTCTCATCCAAAGTGACCTCAAACATTTCCCGAATGGGACCGATGTAGTTGATTTTTACGGAAACAATTGTTTCTCCGCATCTTCCATACATCCCGCTTCTTGCCAAATGGTAGAAAAGATTGGCTTGGCGCATAGGTTCGTCGTAATCGTAATTCCATAACAATTCGGCCAATGCGCTTTCGTAAGACGCAGAATCCGCTGCAATCATTGAGGAAATACATTCCTTGAACAGAGGAGAGGAAAAATCCCAGCATCTTGCGTCCGCCGATTCAGTCAAAAAAGGAGAAAACCAGCGTCGGAAGGCCGCAAAAGCCAAAGAATCCCATTTTTCTCCAAGCAGACGCTCCAAATCCTCATCCCTCAGACCATTTTTGCTGATGCCGATGAATGCAAGACTACGCTCGACCAAATCTTTGTCAAACTGCGATATGGACTTGTTATACAGATACTTGAACAATCCCTCCGGATTGTCGGGGCACCGCCGGACAAGATTTACGAGATAATCCTCAATGTTTTCTTCTCCTCCCTTGCCCATTGACGACATCGCTACAAAATCCGATGCATCGAGATTGAGCAGCAGATATGACATTACGTTAAGCCACAGGGCATTCCCATTTCTGTTAGCGACCTTTCCTGAAATAGTCCCGACGACACTCTTATGAAGTTCCTTGTCATAATGGCCAAACTGCCGCATCAGATAGCCGACAACCTCCTTTTCATTGAACGGAGGCACATCAAAATCGCCGGCAACGGCAAAAGAGTCCGGAACAGCCGCCACGAACGCAAATTCAGGCAATGAGCCGTGCAGCAATTCCAAAAAATCGTTTCTGAGATGCCTGTCGGCAATGTCAATCAGACAAATGATCCTACGCCCGCTCCTTGCCAATCCGCAAGATAACTCCTTAAGACGCTCAAGACGAAAATTTATGTCTCTCCTGACCACAACTTTACGTGAATATATCTGCGCAGAACCGGCTGAAAGCACAGATTCCTCAAAAGGAACGGACAGGATGGACGAGAGGCGACAATCCCACAGAGTCAGACATTCCAGCCTTTTGTCCATGGAGGTCGACAGGTTTTCGTTATAGTACAGGACAATATCCGAAGATTTCAGTGAATCCGAAAGCCTGCACAGCAGGGTACTTTTCCCGTTGCCGCGGCTTCCGGTAATGTAGCATAATCTGTTGTCTTTAAGAAAATCTGCGATATTCTTCTCTATCGGTTCCCTACTGATGTATGCCGTCAGGCAGGAATGGATGTAGTCATCGAAAATAGAATCTAAAATTTCATAATCGGAGTTCTGCGATGCATTATTGTCGTTGTCATCAATTCCGAATTGTCTGCATATCAGACGTTTGAGCGAAGCGACAAGAAAATCGGAGAGGACGGACAGGCCATCAGGAGCCTGCATCTCAACATTCCACCCGGCTTTGTATTCCATGAAATTTCCGGCAAGCGAAGCATCCGCATAAGCCTTCCTCAACTGTTCCCTCAAATCATTTATTTTCCTGATTTTGACAGGGTTGTTCTCATAGTATGCCGCTTGCAGGTCTTCCGGAACTTCAATGTCCCTAATACATATTATCGAGTTTTCAAGGCTCTCCCTGTCACGCAACGCCCCATAGTCAATTTCCATTTCGGTAACACTCTTGGCACAGGCATTAAGATCTGCAGGGGGAATCCAGCCATACCTGTTGCCTATGATTCCCACGAAGAACGGGCGGCTCCTGTCTATTTCGTCCATACAGACGCCCACAATCTTTCTCTCAACCTCGTTTTCCTCGTTGTCGATTGTGTTTATGCCCCAGCGCAGGTCTATGGAGCGCACAGCAATCCTGTAGAACTTGAAATATTCCTTCAGTTCCGGAACAACCGTCCTGCTAATCAAGTCCCTCTCGAATTGCATATCCTGGAATGTGCTGCTTATGAATATTGTTGCAGTTCTCCAAATTGATCTCATGGTAATTTTGTTAATGCCGGTCCGGCGAATTTTCCGGTGCATAATAGAATAAATTTGTCGAACCGCCGTTAAAATTAAGAAAAATCTTCGGAAAAAAAGGAAGAAAAAAGCCAAGAAGGGGAATATGGACGCTACGGAGATGTTGGTCAGGCATATTTTAACGGCCCTACAATATCCGGAGAAAGATGGGATGTCGCAATTGCCAATGATGATTCAAAGGCCTTGAGGTATTCTGCAACACATAGAGCTGCATGGAGAGTAGAATATGGAAATAACTGTGGTCTTGAAAGACCTCTGCTTTCCAGTGGAACAAATAAAAGAAAAATTGCTTATATTCAAGACAAATTAAAAGATTCTGCCAGAGACAATGCGGCAGAATGTGTCAAATACAATATGAACGCAGAAACAATTGATAAAGTGATGGATATCTGCGGGGGCTGAAGACAAGTATGTCATAAATCCCGGAGAATCTGTTTCATACTTCGGTTCAGATTATGGAGACAAATATCAGTATCCTGACCTGTCCTTGTGCTTACCTTATTTCGTCAAAGTCACATTTGACGGTAAATATCAGGTTGAGCACGAGGTTTCAGACAAAAATATTCCCAACAACCTGTGCAGCGAAGGCAGTTATACACTGACATCAAAAGAAAAATACAAGCAATACTACACATACGCCTTCACTGACGCAGACTACGAATACGCAGTTGCAGTGTCCGGAGGAACCTGTTTATCGGACAAAAGCATTAACATTGTCCTTATATCCCCTCGAAACCGGAAGCACAGCACCGCATTTTACGGAAACGCTGTCAGTCATGACCTCCTTTACCGCATCACGGCGGACGAGATATGACCTGTGAATCCTCATGAATTGCCCGCCCAAAAGACTCTCCCATTGCGAAATGGGAGTCCTGTTCCTGTACCGTCTTCCGTCGCAGGCAACGACAAAAGTCTGGGTATCATTTGATTCCACGTATTCTATCTCATTCTTCATCAGCGTCACCTTGCGCCTTTCCGACACAAAGGTCACCTTGCCGTCCATGTCGGGATATTTCCTTTCAAGCCACTTCCAGATGAAATAATTTCCTGCCGCAAACGCAGCAATTATCACAATGATGAAGACGGGATTCACGAGGATTCCGGGCAGGTCAAAATAATCAATGCCTACGACATCAAAATCATTCCGCATTTCAAGAATGATGAAATGGGCTGAAAGTATCAGGAAAATTTCAGCCACCAAAGTGCCCGTAAGCACATAAACCAAATCCTTCACACTCCCCTGCCGGGAAATCCTTTCAGGAAAATAAATGGAGAAAAACGCACCCGGAAGAAAGATAGCACCGATGAACAGGGACTCAGAAAACGTATATCCGAGACTCAGCACAATCAGCGAAATCAGCAGTACGGCTATCGCCCAATACGCAACTATGATGACTTTTTTCATGTGAAGATTCACGTAAAATTAAGAAATTTTCGCCGTAAAAATGAAGAAAAACGCCAACAATGGGATATGACAGGCTTACGAGGGGATTCGTATTTGCCAGACACACAAAAAGCCGGTATCTTGCGGAAAACTTTAAAACCACAAGTCATGTTCAAATTATTTATGGCAGGAGGACCGGTATTCATGGCAATACTGACGGCAGTCCTCGCAGCAATGTTTTTCGCAGCATGGAAAGCACCTCGCTGGGTAAAGGAAATAGGGGCATTCGCCCTCGTGTTCGGCGTATTTTCGACATTCCTCGGCATAATTCAGATGCTCGGTGCAGTGCAGCAGATTGGGGATATCGAGACAGGCGTGCTCTGCGGAGGCATGAAAGTAACACTCATCCCCACGGTCTATGGAATGATAATCTACATGATTTCCCTGATCATCCGAATAGCCGAAAAACCGAGAATCTGACAGCTCTGTAATTCATTTGAAATGAACATAATGGGCAATTACTTCATCTGCTATATCGGAAAAAATAACGTACAAACAATTTCCTATCAATTCCTTGATGAAGGTTTACAGGCTTCTTTACTATTAATTCCCAAAGATAAGATTTCATTGTCTGAGCTTGATGGAAACACGCAAAAGTGACAATACAAAAAATGGCCGCCGATCAATTCGGCAGCCATTTTTTATTGCCATTAGACTGTTTTCAGTCCTTGAATTTCGCACAGAGGAACTCACGGTTCAGACGTGCGATATGTGACACCGTGATGTGCTTAGGACACTCCATTTCGCACGCACGGGTATTGGTGCATGAACCGAAACCGAGTTCGTCCATCTTCGCAACCATCGCCTTTGCCCTCTTTGCGCCCTCTACCTTGCCCTGAGGCAGAAGAGCGAGAGAACTTACCCTTGCAGCCACAAAAAGCATTGCAGAGCCGTTTTTGCAGGTTGCAACGCAAGCACCGCAACCGATGCACGCTGCGCCGTCCATGCTCTCCTCTGCCTTTTCATGAGAAATAGGAATGGCATTTCCGTCAGGAACTCCACCAGTACCTACGGAAATGAAGCCGCCTGCCTGAAGAATCTTGTCGAATGCCTGCCTGTCCACAACAAGGTCCTTGATTACAGGGAATCCCTTGCTTCTCCACGGCTCGATGGTAATGGTGTCGCCGTCCTTGAACTTGCGCATGTGCAGCTGGCACGTGGTGACCTCATCATCAGGTCCGTGCGCCCTGCCGTTGATATACAGGGAGCATGCACCGCAGATACCCTCGCGGCAGTCATGGTCGAAAGATACCGGACCGCTGCTCTGGCATCCTTTCTCGACAGCTACCGGATCCATCCCCTGATGGATGAGCTGCTCGTTCAGAATGTCGAGCATCTCGAGGAAAGAACTGTCAGGGGATATGTTCGTGACATTGTATGTCTCAAAATGTCCTTTATCCTTGGCGTTTTTCTGACGCCAAACTTTCAAAGTCAGATTCATTTCAATTTAGTCTTTATAGTTTCTGGTAGCTATCTTGATGTTCTCGTATTTCAAAGGCTCCTTGTGGAGTTCAGGCTCCATGTCCTCGCCTTTGTATTCCCATGCCGAAACGTACATGTAGTGCTCGTCATCACGCTTTGTCTCCCCGTCTTCAGTCTGGTACTCTACACGGAAATGGCCTCCGCAGGACTCGTTCCTGTTGAGTGCATCCCTTGCCATGAGTTCGCCTATTTCAAGAAAATCTGCAAGCCTCAAAGCCTTTTCGAGCTCCTGGTTGAAAGTACCTTCCTCCCCTGCGACGTAAACATTGCTCCAGAACTCCTTGCGGAGATCCTGAATCATCTTGATAGCCTTCTTCAGACCTTCTTCAGACCTTGCCATGCCGACATACTCCCACATGATATGGCCAAGTCTCTTGTGGATCTCATCGACAGTTTCCTTGCCCTTGATCGACAGGAGTTTGGCAATCTTCGCCCTCACGGCTTTCTCTGCCTCGTCGAACTCAGGAGTATTCACGTCTGTCTTAGGCTCCTTGAACTTGGAAGCAAGGTAGTCACCGATAGTGTAAGGAAGAATGAAATACCCGTCAGCAAGTCCCTGCATGAGGGCAGATGCTCCGAGGCGGTTTCCGCCGTGGTCACTGAAGTTTGCCTCGCCTATTGCATACAGGCCAGGAATGGTGGTCTGGAGGTTATAGTCAACCCAGATACCTCCCATTGTATAGTGAATGGCCGGATATATCATCATAGGCTCCTTGTAAGGGTTGGTTGCGGTAATCTTCTCATACATCTGGAAGAGGTTTCCGTACCTTTCCCTGATCTTGTCCTCTCCGAGCCTTTCTATTGCCGTCTTGAAGTCAAGGAAGACTGCAAGTCCCGTCTCGTTCACGCCGAAACCTGCGTCACACCTCTCCTTCGCTGCACGTGAAGCCACGTCACGAGGCACGAGGTTACCGAATGCAGGATATCTGCGCTCGAGATAATAGTCCCTGTCCTCCTCAGGAATTTCAGAAGGCTTTATCTGTTTCTTGCGGAGTTTCTCAACGTCTTCCTTCTTCTTCGGTACCCAAATACGGCCGTCATTTCTCAAGGATTCCGACATGAGGGTCAGTTTGGACTGCTGGTCGCCATGTACCGGAATGCAGGTAGGGTGAATCTGCGCATAGCAAGGATTTGCGAAGAATGCGCCTTTCTTGTAGCACTGCCATGCGGCTGAACCGTTGCTGTTCATTGCATTGGTAGAAAGGAAATAGGTATTTCCATATCCACCGGAAGCAAGCACGACAGCATGTGCACCGAATCTTTCAATTTCCCCGGTAACGAGATTCCTTGCTATGATTCCCTTTGCTTCTCCGTTGACGAGCACGAGGTCGAGCATCTCATGCCTCGGATAACTCTTGACCGTTCCGGCCGCTATCTGGCGGTTGAGTGCTGCGTATGCACCCAAAAGCAACTGCTGTCCGGTCTGGCCTCTGGCATAGAATGTACGGCTTACCTGCGCACCGCCGAAAGACCTGTTGGCAAGCATTCCGCCGTATTCCCTTGCGAAAGGAACACCCTGTGCCACACACTGGTCGATGATGTTGTTGCTGACCTCGGCAAGACGGTACGCGTTCGCCTCACGGCTGCGGTAGTCGCCTCCTTTTATGGTATCATAGAAAAGACGGTAAATCGAATCATTGTCGTTCTGGTAGTTCTTGGCAGCGTTGATACCTCCCTGTGCGGCGATTGAATGCGCACGCCTAGGGGAGTCGCTGATGCAGAAAACCTTGACGTTATAACCGAGTTCTCCCAACGATGCGGCTGCAGATGCCCCGCCGAGACCGGTTCCGATTACAATGATTTCGAGTTTCCTCTTGTTGCCCGGACTGACAACGCGGATCTGTGATTTGTGCTTTGTCCATTTCTCGGACAAAGGACCCTCAGGAATCTTGGAAATTAATTTTTCGGCCATTTTATATCGTTTATTGAATTTTCGCCACAATTTTAGTGATTTTTGAGCGAATTAACAATTAATTCGGGCATTATCAGTGACACCTGTGCAAATAAGCCGTGTCAGAACAACAACGGGCCCTCGGAAATGTCTCCGGGCCGTTCCATTCCAAGATGGCTGTACGCCAGTTCCGTGGCTTCCCTGCCCCTGGGAGTGCGCACTATGAAGCCTTCCTTGATGAGAAAAGGTTCATAGACTTCCTCCAATGTGCCCTGCTCCTCCCCCACTGCCGTTGCAATGGTGTTTGCCCCTACCGGACCTCCGTTGAATTTAGTGATTATGGTGCGCAGAATCTTGTTATCCACGGCATCGAGCCCCCTCTTGTCTATGTTCAGCTTATCAAGGGCATACCTGGATATTGAAATGTCTATGGTTCCGTTTCCTACCACCTGGGCGAAATCCCTGACCCTGCGCAGAAGTGAGTTGGCAATTCTCGGGGTACCGCGGCTGCGGAGCGCAATTTCGTATGCGGCATCGTCCTCTATACCTATGTTCAGTATGGAAGCACTCCTTTTTACTATATGTACCAGATCGGCGGTGTCATAATATTCAAGTGCGAACGTGATTCCGAAACGGGCACGCAGCGGAGCGGTAAGAAGGCCGCTTCTGGTAGTGGCCCCCACAAGAGTGAACGGATTGAGGGAAATCCTCACGGAACGCGCCCCAGGTCCCTTGTCTATCATTATGTCGATCACGAAATCCTCCATTGCGGAATAGAGGTACTCTTCCACCACAGGCGAAAGCCTGTGGATCTCGTCAATGAAAAGCACGTCACCTTCGTCGAGAGATGTGAGAAGTCCGGCAAGATCACCCGGCTTGTCAAGAACCGGCCCCGAGGTGACCTTCAGCCCTGCCCCGAGTTCGTTCGCTATGATATGCGCAAGAGTCGTCTTTCCGAGCCCCGGAGGGCCGTGAAAAAGTACATGGTCAAGTGATTCTCCCCTCTTTCTGGCCGCCTGGACAAATATCTTGAGATTGGTTATTATCTTGTTCTGACCCGAGAAATCTTCCAGCGCTCCCGGTCTTATTATTCTGTCAAAATCCTTATCTTTGCCCTCGTTTGAATCGTGCGGATCGAATCTGTCGTTCATCATCATCAAAATTAATTTTACAAAGATATATATTTTTTAAAAGGAATTTTGATGTTTTTAGTGGTGTTGATATGTTGAAAACTATTTAGTGCTTATTGATTTTCAGTATAATACATTAATCGATAATTGGTGTTTTGATGTTGGGAAACCTTGTCGGAACATATTGAAAAAAAATGCCGCATTCTCTTTGAAAAAAGAAAAACGGTTCCGTATAACAGGATTCCCGGATTTTGCGCTATCGGGTTTTCAATTCATATCAACAAGTTTTTTTACAGGTTGTCAACAGAAAATTTTGAAAAATGTTAATAAGTCACAAGCCGGCTGCTGAACTTGCCGAAAAAATGCACTCCGGACATGAAGCCTTCTGTTCGGGCCTTTTTCTGTCTGCGAGATGGTTTGTCTTTTCCGGGGTGGCGCAGAAAGGTGTGCATCTTGTGGTCCTGCCTACAAGGGAAGCGGCTGAATATTGTGCTTCCGACCTCTACAATCTGATAGAAGGTGACAGGGTGTTTTTTCTTCCTGATTCGGGGAAAAGTATAGAAAGGAGCAACTACAAGTCGTCGTTAAGCGTACAGAGGACTTCCGCAATAGGGGCTGTGGCGGAAAAGAAAGATGATTTGCTGCTTGTGCTGGTGTCTTATCCCGAAGCCCTGAAAGAGAGGATACCCCCGAAAGAAAGGCTCGGAAAGCCTCTCATCACTTTTTCCGCAGGGAAAGAAATAGAGTATGATTCAATTGCAGGAATTCTCCTGTCGGCGGGATTCGAGAGGGTGGACTTCGTGTCCGAACCAGGACAGTTTGCTTTGCGCGGCGGAATCGCTGACGTGTTCTCCTTTTCTTTCAACAATCCTTTCCGCATCACGTTCTTCGGCGACGAGGTCGAGAGCATACATGTGTTCGACTGCAACACTCAATTGTCGAAAAATGAATTGGATAGTGCTGAAATATATCCTGACCTGACATCCGACGGTCTTGAGGAGGAAGGTACGGGCATCGCAGGCATACTTCCAGAAGATGCGACAGTGTGGTTTGATTCGTCGGACATGTATTCCGGAGAGGATTTCTTCCGGGAACTTTCGGAATTCAGGAAAGTTTATATCGACACTCCCCTATCCATGCAGAACAGTGCGGAAGAGGTGCAGTTCCACATATCCCCTCAACCGTCCTTCAACAAGAATTTCGAACTGCTTACTGAAGATTTGAGGAAAAGGATTGAGGAAGGGTGGAAGGTTCTGATATATGCGGAAAAGGAGTCGCAGATAGAGCGACTCAAGTCTATCCTCCTGCAGAACGGGGGCATAATGCCTGAATTCGTCGCTGGCAAGAACATACATAACGGCTTCATTGACAATGACGACAGGGTGTGCTGCTACTCCGACCACGAAATTTTCGACCGGTTCCACAGGGTTGTCATACGCCGCAGCGTCGAAAAAAGCGAACAGTTGACCATCAATGATCTCGCTTCATTCAACATAGGGGATTATGTGGTGCACATTGACCACGGGGTCGGCATATTCGGAGGGCTTGTCAGGATGCGTGACGACAAGGGCAGGATACACGAGGTTGTGAAACTTATCTACAAGGATAACGATACGGTTCTTGTTTCCGTTCATTCCCTGCACAAGATTTCAAGATACCGTTCAAAGGATTCGGAGCCTCCTAAAATCCACAAACTCGGTTCGAAGGTATGGCAGAATCTCAAGAACAGCACCAAGTCCAAGGTCAAGGACATAGCGAAAGACCTGATTCAGCTCTATGCCAAAAGGAAGAGCGTCAAGGGGTTCTCCTTTTCTCCGGACTCATATCTCCAGCAGGAACTTGAATCTTCTTTCATGTATGAAGACACTCCTGACCAGGAAAAGGCTGTCAGGGCTGTAAAGGCGGACATGGAGGACGAGTGCCCTATGGACAGGCTAGTATGCGGCGATGTGGGCTTCGGAAAGACGGAAGTTGCAATCAGGGCTGCATTCAAGGCGGTGGCGGACAGCAAGCAGGTGGCTGTCCTTGTGCCGACAACAATTCTTGCCCTTCAGCATTACAACACATTCAAGGGCAGGCTGAAGGATTTTCCGTGCAACATAGATTTCGTAAGCCGGCTGCGTACAGCAAAGGAAGTTTCTGAAATCCAGCAGAATCTGAAATCGGGCAAGATCGACATAGTTATCGGTACCCACAAACTTCTCGGCAAAGGATTCGAATTCAAGGACCTCGGTCTGCTCGTGATAGACGAGGAGCAGAAATTCGGTGTAGGGGCAAAGGAGAAACTCCGCCAGCTCAAATCCTCCGTCGATACCCTTACTCTTACGGCAACTCCTATACCTCGTACCCTGCAGTTTTCCTTGCTCGGGGCAAGGGACCTGTCCATAATAAACACTCCTCCGCCGAACAGGATTCCCGTGCAGACGGAAATCATGCTGTTCGACCATGACGAGATAAAGAGAATAATAGATTATGAACTGAACAGGGGAGGACAGGTGTTCTTCGTCCACAACAGGGTGGAGGAACTTCAGTCCATATATGACATACTGCACCGGCTCGAACCGGACATGAAAATCTGTGTCGCGCACGGTCAGATGGAAGCCAAGACGCTGGAAAACAAAATATTGGATTTTATGGCAGGGGATTATGACATGCTTCTCTGCACTACAATCATAGAGAACGGCCTGGATATACCGAATGCCAACACGATAATTATCAACCAGGCTCAGAACATAGGCCTGAGTGACCTGCATCAGCTCAGGGGACGTGTAGGACGTTCCAACAGGAGGGCTTTCTGCTATCTTATAGTGCCTCCTCTCGTGTCTATTACCGATGATGCAAGGCGCAGGCTCAAGGCAATAGAATCTTTTTCGGACCTGGGCAGCGGATTCAACATAGCCATGCAGGATCTCGACATCCGGGGCGCGGGAAACCTTCTCGGGGCGGAACAGAGCGGATTCATTTCCGACATGGGACTGGAAACCTATCAGAAGATATTGTCGGAGGCTATGGAAGAACTGGGAGTGGAGACAGGAATGTCGGCCAAATCCGGTGGCGACGTTGTGGTGTCCGACTGCACGATAGAGACTGACCAGCTGGCTCTCATTCCGGACAGTTACATAGACATGACAGCAGAAAAGATCAGAATCTACAAGGAACTGGATTCCATGACCGATACGGAAGGACTTGACAGGATGAGGATGAGGCTTGAAGACCGTTTCGGAAAGATTCCGGAAGAATTGGAGCGTCTTTTCGGCATCGTGAAGATAAGGCAATTGGGAGAGAAACTAGGGTTTGAGAAAATCATCATAAAGAACGGGGTGATGATATGTTTCTTCATATCCAATCCCCTTTCGAAATATTACAAGTCCGAAAGGTTTTCCGGCATTCTCGACAGTCTGAACAAAAATCCCAAATTATTTGAACTGAAGCAGAATGACAACAGGCTGCGGATTTTTTCAAGAAATGTGGATTCGATTCCGAAAGCGTATGCCTTATTGGAAAAATTATAAGTATATTTGGCCCGCGTACATATCCTGTTTTCGTATATTTGCAGGGTTTCAATAAATTTATGGTACTTTAAAAGTGGCTAATCTTGTTGTAGACATAGGCAATACTGCGCTTAAGGCGGCATGGACCGATTCCATGACTTTGGGAAAGACTTTCCGTTATCAGGGGGAGATGATATTCGACTTCATAGTTTCTCTGACGGAAAAGAACAGGCCCGAAGTCCTTGTTGTATCATCTGTTTCTGAAATTTCCGATAAGGACAGAACCAGACTTGAAAAGGAATGTGAGAATCTTGTGATTGTCGACAGAAAGCGTACCGAGACCCTGAAAAGGTACGGTTTGCCGGCATGGCTTACTCCGGACAGAGCCGCTTCCGTTCTGGCATCAAGGTATCTTTTCAAGGGAAAAGGTTGTACCATAGTTGATTTCGGTACGACTATGACAATTGATTTCACGGATTGCGACGGAAATTATTTAGGAGGCAACATTTCTCCGGGATGCCGTACCAGATTCAAGTCAATCAACAGATATTCAAGGTCTTTGCCTCTTTTGGACACCCCTGATTCCGTCGAAAGGATAGGAACGTCGCTCGTATCTTCTGTCGAATCAGGCATAATATCGGGCATAATCTTTGAAATAAAGGGATATTTTGACATCTTTCCTGATAATATTGTCGTTTTTACAGGAGGGGATGCGATTTATTTTGCAAAAAGAATGAAAAACTCCATCTTTGTAGTTTGTAATCTCGTTTTGATGGGATTGGCCCTAATCGCTGACGGTTATGTTAAGTAGGAGAAAAGGTATTTTGTTGTGGTTTTCCGTGCTGTGTTCCGCTCTGCCTCTTTGCGGGCAGGAAAACGGCACTTATAATGCGTATTCTCCTTATTCCATCTACGGTATCGGCGACATTTCAAAGGAAGGGTCGGCTTATAACAAGAGCATGGGCGGCGTGGGCATAGCCACGAGAAACAGGAGATTCGTCAACTTCATGAATCCTGCTGCCGTCACGGCAAGGGACAGCAGTTCATTCATGGCTGATTTCGGCCTTGTTCAGAAGAATACCATATACAGGCAGAACGATCTGCGTTCGGGAAATAATACTTTCAACATCTACAATTTCGTGATAAGTTTTCCGATATACAAGTCTTCGGCCTTCATGGTCGGAATTTCCCCTTTCAGCGATGTCGGATACAATATACAGTTGAAGGAGACCGACCAGGACATCATAGGCCAGACAGGGAACATAACATACAATACGTATGGCGAGGGCAGCATATACCAATTGTTCTTTGCCGGAGGCGTCACTTTCTGGAAAAGGTTTTCCATAGGGGCGCAGGGTACCTATTATTTCGGCACTCTCGACAAGATATACAATGTTGACTATTCGGAAACTTCATACAGTTCACTGAACAGCGGATACAACCTCATGCCGAGAGGGTTTACCGGAAAGTTCGGACTTCAGTACCAGCAGCCTCTCGGAAACGACATTTCCCTTGTAGTGGGGGCGACTTACAGGATGAAGACAAAACTGAAGGGAAGGACTGTCTATTACGAGAACAAGGTCACATCCGAAGTGGTGGACACCCTGATCTATGACGAAAGGCTCAACGGTACGGACAACAGCATGAGCATAGCGGGAGAACTCGGTATCGGAGTTTCGGTAAGGCAAGGGGAGAAGTGGAGCGCCGAGTTCAATTATCTCAGGTCTGACTGGAGGAATTCCGGCTTTGACAATTATGACGGATACAATGTGGCAGGTGCTTCCACGTTTTCTTCCACGGTATCCCAGTCTTTCAGGGCAGGCTTTGAGATTGTTCCGAACAGGAACGACATAAGGTATTATCTGAGAAGGTGCGCCTACCGTGCCGGAGTGTATTATGACCAGGCATATTACAAGCTTGACGGAAACATGGTCAATTCGGTCGGAGTGACCTTGGGTGTTACACTTCCTGTGTTCAAATGGTACAACGGACTTACCATAGGAATCGATGCCGGACAACGCGGAAGCCTGAGGGGCAACATGGTGCGTGAGAGATATGTCACCTTTGTTGTAGGCTTCAACATATTTGACATCTGGTTCCAGAAACCACGATACAATTAATGGATATTGGATTAAAACAAACATTATTATGAAAAAAGCGGCTCTTTTTATTGTTGCATCCGTATTGTTCGCATGCAGTGCCTTGTCTTCCTCTGCTCAGGGAAAGTGGGGCCCGGACAGTGCCGAGTGCCTTAAGTACCTTTCTTACTATGAAGAGTACTACAAACAGAAGAATTATGATGATGCCATTCCTAACTGGAGGATGGCTTATAAATTGTGTCCACCGTCTGCACGCGAGTCAATATTGGCTAACGGCGCTTTCTTCATGAGAAGGCTTATCAATGCCAATGCAAGCAACGCTATCTACAAGGAGGCTCTGCTGGACACTCTCATGATGCTTCATGACCAGAGAATCCAGTATTTCCCGGCACGTGCCGTAAGCACCCTGAACAATAAGGGACAGGATCTGATAAACTATGTAAAGGATGACCCTGAAAGACTTTACAATGAGTTCAATGTCATAATTGCCCAGAACGGCGCTGAAGTAAAGCCGCAATATCTTGTATTCCAGATGAACAATGTGTGCCAGTTATACAAGAACGGATCCCTTACTCCGGATGACGTGCTCAACGAATACGGAAACATCATGTCCACTCTGGAAAAGATAGTCCCTTCGTCTGAAATGGAGAAGAAGAATATCGAAAAGTACAAGTCCGACATAGAGACTCTGTTCATTTCAAGCAATGTTGCAAGCTGCGACAACCTTGTTGCGCTCTATACTCCGAGATTCGAGGCCAATCCGGATGATCTCCAGCTCGTCACGAATATTGTGAGGATGCTTTCATCCACGGAAGGCGGTATGGACACCGAACTTTTTGTAAAGGCTGCAGCCAAGATGCATGAACTGGATCCTGGTTACAATTCGGCCCATTTCCTTTATCAGATATATTCTCAGAGGGGCGATGTTGACAATGCCGTGAAATATATGGAAGAAGCCATAAATTATCCGGAATCCGACAATGCCACTGATGCACAATACTATTTTGAACTTGCCACATTCTGCTTCAAAAGCACACAGAATGCAAAGGCATTCAACTATGCCCTGAAGGCTGCCGAACTGGATTCTTCAATTGCCGGAAAGTCTTATATGCTCATCGGTACAATATGGGGTTCCCAGGTATGCCCTGGCAACGAAATCGAAAAGAGGGCACCATACTGGGTAGCCGTGGATTATCTCGTGAAGGCAAAGAATGCCGATCCTTCTCTTGCCGAGGAGGCTGACAAGATGATAAGCCAGTATCGTACATACTATCCTCAGGCTGCGGAAGCGTTCATGTACAATGTGACTGACGGAGATTCTTATACGGTATCCTGCGGAGGCATGAGGGCAGTAACCAAAGTGAAGACCCAACAGTAATATCTGACAGGTTTGACAGGAAGGTACATAAACCATCATACGGTCGTCCCGGAATTTTTCCGGGGCGCCGTTTTCCTTTTATTATGTCTGGCATGTTCGTGCAAGAGCGATCTTGAGACTGCGGAAAAACTGGATCTTGCGCAGACTCCCGTACAGGTTGTCGAGGGCATGTTTGTCGTGCAGTCTGAAAACGGTCTTCTGCAGATGAGGATGGAGGCTGACATCATGGAGAGGTATGACAATGATTCCACATCCTTCGAACTTTTCCCTGAAGGCATAGCCGTGTTCGGATATAATGAGGAGGGCCTTCTGGAGACGGAGATAACTTCCGACAATGCACGCCATGTGAAGAACAAGAAGACTGATGAGGAGGAGTGGCAGGCATTCGGCAATGTGGTGGTCAAGAACATAATCGAGCAGAATACCATGGAGACCGATACCCTTTATTGGGACAGGAAGAACGAACGGATATATACTCACTGTTATGTCCGGATGTATTCTCCTGAAGGGTTCATGCAGGGTTACGGAATGGAGTCTGACCAGAGGGCGAGGGATTCGAAGCTGCTCAACCCGTTCGACAGTTACGGCATAGTTGTTCAGGACAGCACCGAGGTAAGAGTGGATTCAGTCAATTTTATAGGTCCGTTTATAAAAAAATAGTGGACATTTGGCGGAAAATTGTTATCTTCGCAGCCCGATTAATTTTCAACAGACTAATTTAATACAGAATAAAAATGGCGGTTCTTGAAAAAATTCGCGTAAAATTCGGTATAGTGATATCGGCAGTCATCGCTCTGGCGCTGCTCTCCTTTATCATAGACCCGCAGATGCTGGCATCGGTCGCATCGTTGTGGTCTTCTGAATACCGTGTCGGAAAAATAGACGGAAATTCGGTTTCATATCAGGATTTTGATTCCGAACTGAACTATCAGAACAGGATTTTCGAGTCGATGTACGGCAAAAGTGCAAGCAGCGACCAGGAATTGGAATTCGTGAGAAACAATGCGTGGAAAACCTTTGTTGACAGGTATCTTTTCCTCGTGAATGCACGCAAGGCAGGGATTACGGTCGGTGATGCAGAAATCGTGGAACTTACTTCCGGAGACATGGTTTCACCTCTTATCGCACAGAGTTTTGTCGACGAGACTGGGGCATTTTCCAAAGAGAGGCTTTCCGCTTTTCTCCAGAATATGGACTATGACCAGACAGGGCAGGCAAGGATGATTTGGGAATATCTACGCAATTCAGTGACTACTGAACAGATATACAACAAGTATTATTCCCTGTTCCGCCAGAGTTATTTCGTCAATCCTCTCATGATGACCGATGACATAGCGGAGAACAACAATTCCGTGAACGTGGAATTCGTGATGCTGCCTTACGGATTTGAGACAGATTCCACTATAGTGGTTTCCGATTCCGAAATCAAGGACTATTACAACAAGCACAAGGAACTCTATCGCCAGCTTGACAGCAGGGACATAGAGTATATCGTATTCGAGGTAAAGCCTTCGACTGAAGACATAGCCGCAGCAAATGAGCAGGTTGTGAAAGTATATGACGAATTTGCTTCTACAGATGCTTCCAAGATGAAATCCTTCCTCATGAAGAATTCCGACAGGCAGTATACCGGGGAATGGTTCAAGAGAGGGGAGTTGAATACGGTTTCTTCCGACATCGACAAGTTTGTGTTTGACGGTGACAAGGAAGTGTCCGAAGTGTTCACGAAAGACAACACGTTCTATGTTGCAAGGGTTATGGAATCAGCCATGGTTCCGGATTCAGTGTTCGTGAAGCATATACTTCTTCAGGGCGAGCAGGAAGATCTTGCCGACAGCCTTGTGAATGTTCTGAACAGAGGCGGCGACTCCTTTGTGAATGTCGCTACGCAATATTCTGCTGACCAGAATCTTCAGGTTGCAGAAAGGGGAGACATCGGCTGGATGACAAAGAATACCATGATTCCGGGAATGGAATCAGTGCTTACCGCACCTCTCAACAAGATTTTTGTCATCGACACGCAGTACGGAAGGCATATCGTGAAGGTTACCGACAGGACTGAGCCTCTCCGCAAGAAGAAAGTGGCAATACTTGAAAAGGAAGCCGTAGCCAGCGGAAATACCATCAACGAGTATTATGTAAAGGCAAATGAAGTCGCCACAAAGGCAGACGGCAAATATTCCGAATTCAAGAAAGTTGTAGAGGAAGGCGGATACAATCTTCTTACTCTTAACCGCTTTGCTGAAGGTACTTCAAGGGTAGGCGTAATCGACGACAAGACCAAGGAAGTGTCCAAATGGGCATACGACGCAAAAGAGGGCAAGGTATCCAATGTCATCAACATCAACAATGACTACTATGTCATCGCTGCCTTGAAGAAGATAAACAAGAAAGGCTATACTCCTGTAAGTGAAGTGGCTTCGAGAATCAGGCCTATACTCTATTCACAGAAGTTGGGAGAGAAGAAGGCTGCAGAGGTGGCGGAGAAAATCCAGGGACTTTCAACTATGGAGGCTGTCGCCGAGGCTCTCAATACGACAGTAAGCACAAAGGATGGTGTTTCCTTCACTTCTTATGCCAACCAGGGACTTGATCCTAAGTTCATCGGTGCGGTGTCAGTGGCTGAAGAGGGCAAGATTTCCGCTCCGCTTGCAGGTACGATAGGTGTCTATGTGTATAAGGTGCTTTCTCACGATACAGGTTCTTCTTATACTGAGGATGATGCGAGAAACAAGGCATCTCAGATGGGTTACTACAACCTTCAGTCCCTCATCCCTGTGATGATGACTGATGCTGATGTGGAAGACAACAGGGCACGTTTCTATTAACAGAAATACATAACAACAATAAAGGAGGCAAATTGACGTTGCCTCCTTTATTGTTGTTGTCCCGACTCGCTTGCCTGATACTAAACATTGAACAGGAAGTGCATGATGTCGCCGTCCTGAACGACATAGTCTTTACCCTCGATTCCGAGTTTTCCTGCAGCACGGCATGCCGCTTCGGACTTCAGTTCCACGAAATCCTCGTATTTTATGACCTCTGCACGAATGAAACCCTTTTCAAAGTCTGTATGTATCACTCCGGCAGCCTTAGGGGCTTTATCGCCCTTATTTATGGTCCATGCACGGCATTCGTCTGCGCCTGCGGTAAAGAATGTCTGAAGATTGAGCAGTGAATATGCCCTTTGGATGAGCCTTACGACTCCTGACTCTTCGAGTCCTATTTCCTCAAGGAAACTCTGCCTTTCCTCGTAACTGTCGAGTTCGGCGATGTCCGACTCTATCTTTGCTGCGATTACGAGAATTTCGGCGTTTTCGTCCTTTACGGCTTCACGCACCCTTTCGACATATTCGTTTCCTGTGGCAGCGGAGTCTTCGTCCACGTTGCAGACATACATCACCGGCTTGTTTGTGAGCAGATAGAGTTCCTTTGCCAGCTGCTTGTCCTCAGGATTGTCGAATTCCACGGTCCTGCAGGATTTTCCCTGGTAGAGGACTTCCTTGTATTTCTGAAGGATTTCGCAGAGCCTTTTTGCGGACTTGTCGCCTCCG
This sequence comes from uncultured Bacteroidales bacterium, assembly GCA_944326375.1. Classification (GTDB taxonomy): domain Bacteria; phylum Bacteroidota; class Bacteroidia; order Bacteroidales; family UBA932; genus Cryptobacteroides. Next base: position 27,793 of record CALVDU010000168.1, read on the forward strand.
GACTGGGCCTGTTTCTGAACCTTTGCCAGCCTGTTTTCCACAGTCTCGATGTCCTTCATCTGCAGTTCAAGGTCTATGATTTCCTTGTCCCGCACAGGGTCAACGCTTCCGTCCACATGCACTATGTTCGGGTCGTCGAAGCATCTGAGGACGTGCAGGATTGCGTCGGTTTCGCGGATATTTGCGAGGAACTGGTTTCCGAGTCCTTCTCCCTTGCTGGCTCCTTTCACGAGGCCTGCTATGTCCACGATTTCCACCGTAGCCGGCACAACCCTTTTCGGGTTGCAAAGTTTTTCGAGCACTTCAAGACGTTTGTCAGGGACTATCGTCGAGCCTATGTTAGGTTCTATCGTGCAGAACGGGAAATTTGCGCTTTGCGCCTTTCCCGAACTTATGCAGTTGAACAAGGTGGATTTCCCCACATTCGGCAGTCCCACTATTCCGCATTTCAATGACATGATTTCCAAAATTTTGAATGAGTCGGCAAAGATAAGAAACTGTTTCGGTAATTTCAACCTCTCCCCGCCTTTTGCTGAAGTTACATGTCTTCCAGTGTCAGGCAGATTTCTTCAATTTCATATCCCGGCAACACCTTTTCTTTCAGATGTCTGACTTTTTCAGCAAATATTTCAGGCTTGAATTCTTTTCGCTGCCGTTTGACTTCCACGGCTACAGCCTTGTCTTTTTCAGTTTTCAGAGCCACAATATCTATTTCGTTCTGCTCCTTTCCCTTTTTTGCTTCCCAATATGAGCCGATGTCAATGTATTTGTGGCTTTCGATGAGCTGCTGCTTGAAATATTCTTCCAGTACCTTGCCTGACCATGTCGTGTAGTCATTGCAAATAAGTTTTTCAAGGAGGTCAAACTGGTTAATTTCAATCAGATTACGATTTCTTTCGAAATACCGGAACCAGAAGCGCAAAAACAAGTCAGAGATTTCGTATCTGACATTTTGTGTACCTTTTTTTGATAGTATAGGACGCTTTTTCCTGATTATGCTGTACGTCTCCTCCAGTTTTTTCAGTTGTCCGCCTATGCTCTTTTCTCCAAGCACTGCCGCTATTCCGCCTTGTGTGTTGGTCCCGTTGGAAATGGCGTCAAGAATTGAAAAATATGTGCCATATTGTTTTCCGAATTCGTCTATGAGAAGATTGCGTCCTTCTTCAACAAAAGGGGAGTCCTGTTCGCAGACTTTATGGATGATTTTCTTGACAGATAGTGCTTTGGCATCAATCAGCATTTCCACATACTTAGGAATACCTCCTGTGACCGTATATAAAGCCAACAAGTCATCGTTGGTATAGTTTTGGGCATGTTCTTTCAGTATCTGTTTCAGAACAGGCAATGAAAATGGCGCAAGTTTGATCATTGCGTCGGCTCGACCGAACAATGGTTCATGATAATCCTGGAATATTTTTATCATCAACGAATAAACAGAGCAGCTTACGATGAAATTTACATGTGTTTTCAGTCTGAACTGATCCCAGAGGTTCTGAATATCGCTATAAATAGATTGGTTTATATTGAAAAATTCCTGAAATTCATCGATTATCAGAGTAAAATGTCTTGTCTCTCCCTGTTGCATCATAAAGGCGAAAACATCGGGAAAAGTAGTCATCAGAGGAACGAAAATTCCCAGTTTTTCCGAGATTTCCTTGCAGTATCCTGCACATAGCGATGCTTCATTCTTACGTCCGACGAACAGATAAACGAATGGCTCATCTTCCATCGCCCTGCAGATGAGTGAAGTCTTGCCGATACGACGTCGTCCGGTCACTACTGTAAACCTTGAGTGGCCTGAGTATGACAAATTGCGTATTTCTGTCAGTTTGGCAATTTCGGTCTCCCTGTTGTAGAATTTCATGATTCTCTATTATTTTGTTACAGCCGTAAATTTTACAGCTGTAACAAAATTAGAAAACAATCAACATTTTGCAAATTTTATTTCCGGACTTCTATATTATAATGGGTATTCTGATTGTATCCAGAGCCTGAATACCGGGTCTGTCAGAAATATTCCATCTTTTGTTTTGTCTATCAATTCCTTGTCTATGAGGCTTTTTGTCAGACGGGATATATTTGATTTTGAACCGAGGTTATAGTTTTCCATTATGGATTGTCTGCTGAATCCTGAGTGTATTCCGGAACATATTGCCTTCAGGAAATTCATCTGGTATGATGAAAGGCTTTCGGTCTGTTGTATGAACAGCGGTGAACATTGGGCAACGAGTTTCTGTACTGCATCTTTCAGATTTTGGGCAGTTGCTTCCCTTTCTGTTTCTATCATAACATTCCAGGCAAGTTGCTGAACGTATGACGAGTGGTTTTCCACGGTCCTGCATATTTCAGCCGCAAGGCTTTCTGAAATTTTCTTTCCTTTTGTACCGAACCGGTTGCATATAAACGGAATCCAGTCTTCAGTCTGAATATTTTTGAGGTACATTGTGTCCCCAAACATATAAAACGGCATTCTTTTATTTTGGAACAGTTTTTCCATCATGTGTTTTTTACTTCCATAGAGGCAATATGATGTATGATGCTGATGTTGCCATACTCCCCTCAATCGTTTTTGTACTGAAACAGAATCAGGGAAATCCCCTATCTGTTGGAATTCATCTATGCAGATGACTATATGCATATTCTTTTTCTCTGCTATTTTTTCGGGAAGCGACAATATTTCTTCCGGGGAAATATCTTTTGGACGAATGCCGAGCGATATGGAATATTCCGTTGAAGGGTCTGGACTTATCGATATTTTTGGGACGATTCTTCCAAGAAACTCCCTTGCGGTTTCAGCAACCTGTTCTATTTTAGTAGAAGTTGATTTCAGAATTGTTGCAGCGAATTTATTGTAAAAATCATATTCATTTCTGCAATCGTATATGTCCATACGGACAGTATGTATGTTTTCCTGTTTTTTTGCAAGGCTGTCGCAGACTTTGTTCACGAGGGAAGTTTTGCCGATTCTTCTTGGAGAAATCAGAATTGTATTCAATCCATTCTCAAAATTCATTCTGATTCGCTTGGTTTCTTCTATTCTGTCGGTAAAATTTTCTCCTGAAACAGAGACTCCGAATATAAATGCCTTTTCCATATCTTGTTGTGTTTTAACGCAAAGATACGAATAAAAACAAAAGTTCACAAAGTTGTGGACCACAAACTTGTGAACTTTTTGCATTGAGGCATTTTTTGCAAATTTTATTTCCGGACTTCTATATTTTAAGCATTGCAGCAGGGCAAGTCATGCCTTTTTCGTCAAGAGATGCTTCCACAAGTTCGCCAAATGTTGGATTTTTAGCCATATTCGTCAATTTTCCATATCTATTTTCTTGAAGAACATGAAAACTTGCCAGTTGTCCTCCCTTGCTGGAAAATTGGTCAGCATTTCCAGCTGCTTGACGTATCCGATGGAGTTTTCCTTTATGTTTTCTATAATCTCCGTGTCCCCGCTGCCGTCCGACTTCTCTG
>CALVDU010000169.1 GCA_944326375.1 uncultured Bacteroidales bacterium
CCCTTGGGGCCTCGTTGTACTGTCCTCTCTTGGTGGTCACAAGGATGACACCGTTGGCCGAACGGGCACCGTAAATCGCTCCGGATGCGTCTTTCAGCACGTTGATGCTTTCGATTTCATCTCCCGAAAGACGTGAGAACTCATCCGCACGACCCGGAATCCCGTCTATGATGATGAGAGGGGTGTTGTCCCCGAGGGTGCTCCGTCCTCTGATGAACATCGTAGCATCGTCATTTCCGGGTTCGCCGCTGCGGTTGTTCACGATTACGCCCGAAAGCCTTCCGGCAAGTCCTTGAGACAGATTGACCGTAGAACTTTTGGCCAGGGCGTCTCCGGATGTCTGCGCCACCGACCCGGTCAGCGTGAGTTTGCTCTGCGAGCCGTATCCTATGGCGACTGCCTCATCAAGGAGTTCGCTGTCGGTTTCGAGCATTGCATCAATTTTTGTGCGGCCGTTGACTGCAACTTCCAGCGTTTTGTAGCCTATGCTGGAAATGACAAGTACCGCATTGTCCGGCGCTTCGATTTCATAGTGTCCGTCGATGTCCGTGGTAACTCCCGTCGTCGTCCCCTTTATCATTACTCCGGCTCCGATGACGCTTTCTCCTGTGGTCGCAGAGACAACACCTTTTATTGTGATGTTTTCCTGCGCATCTGCCGTTGAACTGAACGCAAAAAGCGAAAATACCGGCAGTACAAGCGATAATTTTTTGATGAAGTTCATGAAATCTGTGTTTATATGTTTATGTGGCTTTGAACTTTCAAAATGGCTTTGTCTGCAAATTTAGAAATAGATTTCGTTTGCGCAATATTTTTGTAGGAAAAAATTTCAAATTGTGTTTTGTTTGGTATTTTGTTTTGTTTTGAAACGAAACTTTTGTCGTAAAATCCAGAAAATCATGGTGCGATTGCAATAATTTTCCTAAATTTGTCTGATATGTTATCCAAATGTGTATCTAAAACTGATATAGAACAATGTCATCATTGGCGGAAAGAAGGAAATACATCCTTGAGAGCATAGTAAAGGATGGTTTTGTGAAAGTGTCCGATCTCGCGGAGAAGTTCGGAGTGACCCAGACCACAATAAGGAAGGACTTGACGAATCTCGAAGAAAAGGGCCTGCTCTACAGGGCATACGGAAGCGCATTGCCAACCACGACCCAGGTTATGGATATCAACATGGGAACCAAGAGGCTCATTAACTATGATGCCAAGCATCGTATTGCAGTTGCAGCAGCGTCCCTGATAGAGAGCGACGATTCGATTATAGTGGCTTCGGGGTCGACCATCACCATCTTTGCCGAAATGCTCAAACCGAAAAACAGGCTGAATGTAGTGTGTACTGCCGTGAACATATCCGCCCATCTCGGCGACATTCCGGGCATCACCGTGATGCAGGTTGGGGGACTTCTCTACAGCAATACTTTGTCGGTATTGGGCGCAGAGGCCAAGAACACCATCAGCAATGTGTTCTGTCACAAGGCTTTCTTCGGTGTTGACGGACTTGACCCCGACTACGGTATCACTTGCGGCACAAACGAGGAGGCGAACCTTACCCAGCAGATCATGCGTTCCGCCAAGAAGAGCATTGTCCTGACCGATTCAAGCAAATTCATGAAACGCGGCCTTGCCCGCATCTGTCCGCTTCAGGATGTGGATATCCTCATTACCGACGACGGTCTTCCCGCTGAGGCAAGGCGTCGTATCGAGGAGATGGGCGTGAAACTCATAATAGCCTGATTTTGTCTTGCCGTATCGCCGGTTATGGCGTCTCTTCCCTTGCGTGAGTATTTTACAGCGGGTCAACGTCAATGATGATGTGTCCGCTGTAATTGTATTGTTTTGCAAAGGCCTCTATGGTTGTTTTGGCTTTTGATTTGTTTGCCGCCAGGCTTTTGTCTTTAGGGAGTGTCAGCCTTATGGTGCGGAGGTGGTTGTCGTCGATTTTGTCAATGGCAGGGGCGAAAGGGCCTGTCACGATTTCTTCCTTTTCAGGCACGTTGTGCTCGTGTGCAGACAGGGCTTTCCTGAGGTCAGCGGAAAGCGACCACGCCATGTTTTCGCAACGGAACCTGTCCGTATCCCTTATCGTTATGTTGATTGTTCGGCTGAACGGCGGAAATCCGAACATCCGGCGTTCTTCCATAAGTCCGGCATAAAGGCTGTCGCTTTGTTCTTCGCACAGCCTTTTATATACGGGATGCTCCGGCTGCGAGGTCTGTATCAGGAATTTTCCTTTTTTGTCACGTCGTCCGCATCTTCCTTTAAACTGCTCCAGTGTCTGGAATGCCTTTTCGTCGGCACGGAAATCCTGTACTCCGAGAATGGAGTCGGCATAGATTGCTGCGACAAGAGTAAGCCCCGGAAAGTCAAATCCTTTCGTGAGCATTTGTGTGCCGATGAGGATGTCGGTTTCCCCTTTGCTGAACTTTCTTATCGTTTCCGTCTCAAACTTCTGGTTCTGTGCGGAATCGCTGTCGAGCCTTGCGATTTCTGCATGCGGAAATAGTTGTTTCGCCTCTTCCTCAATTTTTTGAGTGCCTGCGCCTATCCCGTGCAGCGGCTGTCCGCATAGAGGGCATTTTTCGTCGTATGGGGCTGTGTATCCGCAGTGGTGGCATACTGCCGTGTCGGGATTCCTGTGCAGGCTGAGGCTTACGTTGCATTTCGGGCATTTCAGGATTTGTCCGCAGCCTGTGCATTGCAGTATGGGGGAGTAGGAGCGTCTTCCCCTGAGGATCATGACCTGTTCCCCCTTTTCCAGCGTCTGTCCGATTTCGCGTATGAGCCTTATCGAGAATGAGCCTCTCATGCCGTGTTTTTTCCGTTCGGCAATGGTGTCGATGATTTCGATGTCGGCATCTTCTGAACCATAATACCGTTTGTCGAGCCTGACAGAGACGTATTTGCCGTATTTTGCGTTGAACACTGATTCAAGGGAGGGCGTTGCCGAGCCGAGCAGGATGTTGCTTCCGTGAATGTGTGCGAGCATCACGGCTGCATCGCGTCCGTTATATCTTGGCGCGGGGGAGTCTTGTTTGTATGAGCGGTCGTGTTCCTCATCCACGATGATGAGTCCGAGCCTGTTGTGCGGGAGGAACAGGGCAGAACGTGTGCCGAGAACTGCGTATGTTGTCCCGTCAATGTCGCTTTGCCTTATTGCAGTGGCGGTTTTTCTCCTTTCCGCCGTCGTTTCCGCCGAATGGAAGACAAGGAGTTTGTGTCCGATTCCCTCGGAAATCCTGTCTTCGAGTTGTCTGCTTATGGCTATTTCCGGGACAAGATACAGGACATTTTTGCCGGCGGACAGGGTTTCCCTTGCAAGTTTCGTGTATATTTCGGTCTTGCCTGAGCCTGTGACCCCGTGCAGGAGGACTGTCCTGTTTTCCGCAAAGGCGGATTTTATTGTGCCGTATGCTTTCTGTTGTGCTTCGGACAGGATTATGTCGTCCTGCGCAGCGTCCTGGCCGGTGGTATTGGTGTTTCTGTTATGGCCGTTTTCTGTATCAGCGAGGCGGCTCATGACGGTTGAGCATTCTGCCGCAAGGGCATTGATTTTGTCTGAAAGTGCGTTTCTGTTTTCAATCAGCCTTGCAAGCTTTCTTTTCAGTTCGGTTGTGGCTTTCCGTTCCGGCTTTCCGGCTGCCGCCTCCACGGCAAGCATTTCTGCGAGTGCAGCCTTGCGTTTTTCTATTTCATTGTCAGCCTTTTCCGCCTTCGCCTTGTATTCCGACAGGAGCTTTTCCTTTTTCTCCTGCTCCCTCTGCAGTTTTTTTGCAAATGACTGCTCCTGAGATGTTTTCATTGCAGGATAAGCCGCCTTGTAGACCTCTCCGACGGTACACATATAATAGTCTGCGACGGTTTTCCAGAATGAAATTTCTTCCGGGAATATGTCGGGAAGCCCGTTTTCGGCAGCGATTATTTCCTTTATGTTTATCCCGGGAGGCGGCGTGCTTCCGGTCGAACTTACGACTCCGGTGTATTGCCGTCCGGAAAACATGACCTTTACCCTGCTTCCGACATGTACATTTTCGTCTTTGGCAGAGTAGTACGGTTCCCAGTCCAGTTTGAGCGGGAGAATCACGGTAATGTATTTCATGTTTTCTGACATACGTGTGCGAAGGTATGAATATTTTTGCTGACAGGCTTTCAGAAAAAGAAAAAATGAAGGTGGTGAGAACCTGTTTTTGATTTTTCCCGGAAAATGTTCTGTGAAATTCATGCCGGGAAATGCGATGCAGTTTATTGGAAGAAGAGGTGTTTTCAGGAAATCAGCAAGAATTTTGACGAATTTTGACGCAAATCGCAAAGAAAATTTGCAGAGTAAAATTTTTTGCCTACATTTGCAATCCCAAACGGGAAAAGACGCTTTGGTCTTGACGTTTGAAACAAGTTTTTTGATTTATTTTGGTTTAGTGCAAGGATCGCAATCGACGAAAGACGCAGCAACCTTGCGGTTGTGAGGAGAGAGGATGCGCAGCGTGACGCAGCAATAAGCCAAAAGGCATAAAAAGTTTGAAGTTTATTTTGGTTTAGGGCAAGGAACGCAAGCGACGAGGGACGCAGCAACCTTGCGGTTGTGAGGAGAGAGGATGCGCAGCGTGACGCAGCAATCAACCAAAAGAAACGAAAAGAAAAGAAATGGTGTCATAGCTCAGTTGGTAGAGCAAAGGACTGAAAATCCTTGTGTCCCTGGTTCGATTCCCGGTGACACCACACTGAAAATCAGAGAGTTGCAGAGTTGCGGCTCTCTTTTTTTGTAGTGAAAAATGGCCTGAAATGGCTTGGAAATGGG